>CANRHA010000197.1 GCA_947630315.1 uncultured Clostridia bacterium | reverse complement strand
ACTAACAACTAATCTCTAACTGCTACCCGGTCTCCCCACCCCCCGCCCCCTCCCCTCGAGGGGAGGGGGTTCTGCTATGCCCGGGCTTTCTGCAAAAGCTGGGCGGGGGGAAGGGGCGCAGGTAGAAGACAGAGGGCAGAAAACAGAAATCAGAAGACAGAAACGCTTTATCAAAATTTGCAAAAGACGAATGGCACACAAGTAGACTGCAACTTTCTGCCACCGTTACCGCCACATTCTGTCTCTACCGCAAGCTCCTGCTCCCCGCCACGCTCGCCCCACCTGCGTCTGTTTTCTGATATCTGACTTCTGACTTCTACCCCGGGCGAAGCCCGCCCCGCTTCGCGGGGCCAGCGCGCCTGCGGCGCGCTGCGGCGGCCTCCGGCCGCCGGGGCTTCGCCCCCAGCCCCCCTCGCCCGCAAAAAAGCCGCCTCTACCCGAGACGGCCTTTTTCTTTGCTCGATTTTACTCTATCCCCGTTACCGTGTACTCCTTGTCCTCAACAGCCTTTTTCAGCGCCGCGTCGTCGACCGGCTTCGAGAGCGTGACCTTCGCGGTGCCGCTTTCGTGGCTCACCTCCGCCGATTCGACCCCCGCCACGGCCTCGAGGGCCTTTTTGACCGTCGCCTCACAGTGCGAGCACATCATTCCGGTGATCTTTAACGTTTTTAACATTGTTCTTTCCTCCTTGATATCAATAGTGATCTCGTTTTTTATCTTCACATCCCGTTTAGGGTCATGAACGTTGATCAAATTGAGCCTTAGCGCGTTCGTCACAACGCAGAAGCTTGATAAACTCATCGCCGCAGCACCGAACATCGGGTTCAGCGTAAGTCCGAGGGGAATGAAAACCCCGGCCGCAAGCGGTATCCCGATAGCGTTATAAAAGAACGCCCAGAACAGGTTCTGCCTGATTATCCTCATCGTCGCCCGGCTGAGGCGTATTGCCGCCGCCGCGTCGCCGAGGCCGCTGCGCATCAGCACAACGTCGGCCGCGTCGATCGCAACGTCGGTTCCCGCACCTATCGCCATTCCTATGTCCGCTGATGTGAGAGCCGGCGCGTCATTTATGCCGTCGCCTATCATGATTACTTTTCCGGATTTTTTGAGATTTCTTACCGCGCTTTCCTTTCCCTGAGGCAGAACGCCGGCTATAACGTTTTCTATTCCGGCCTGATTTGCGATCGCCCTTGCGGTTCCGGCGTTATCCCCGGTTATCATTACCGATTTTATCCCCATGTTGTTGAGTTCGGCGATCGCCCCGGCGCTGTCGTTTCTTATAACGTCGGCCGCCGCTATCATTCCTATAAATCTGCCCGATCTTGCAAACATAAGCGGCGTTTTCCCGCTTTCGGCCAAAGCTTCGGCCCGGGCCTTCCAACCCTCGGGCAGCCCTGCTTTTTCATCGATAAAGCTGACGCTTCCGCCGATGATCTCCTCGCCGTCGATTTTCGCCCTCAGCCCGAAGCCGGGCAGCGCCTCAAAATCTACCGCGTCAACAGCCCCGACGCCTGTTTCCTCGCCGCGCTTTACAATCGCCTTTGCAAGCGGGTGCTCGCTCAGCTTTTCAAGCGAATACGCGGCGGTCATAAGCTCCGCCTCGCTGACGCCGTCGGCGGGGAAAATATCGGTAACGCGCGGTTCTCCGAGGGTAACGGTCCCGGTTTTGTCGAGGACCGCTATCTGCGCCTTGCCTGTTTCTTCCAGGGAGACGGCAGTTTTAAAGAGTATTCCGTTCCGCGCTCCGACGCCGTTTCCCACCATTATCGCAACCGGCGTTGCAAGACCGAGGGCGCAGGGGCAGCTTATCACCAAAACCGAAATTCCCCTGGCGATTGCAAAGCCTGCGGATCTGCCCAAAATCAACCAAACCACGACCGTCACCGCGGCGATCCCGAGGACCGCCGGCACAAAAACTCCCGAGACCCTGTCGGCAATTTTGGCTATCGGGGCCTTTGTGGCCGCCGCATCCGAGACCATTTTGATGATCTGCGAAAGGGCGGTGTCCTCCCCGACCCGGGTAGCCCGGCATTTCAAAAATCCCGAGCGGTTTATAGTTCCCGCCGAGACCGCGCTTCCCGCCGCCTTTTCAACCGGTATGCTTTCGCCGGTCAGCGCCGATTCATCAACAGCGCCGCCGCCCTCGATGACCGTTCCGTCCACCGGGATCTGCTCGCCGGGCCGCACGGTAAAGATATCCTCTTTAACTACTTCATCGACCGGAATTTCAGCCTCAGCGCCGTTTCTTATGACCCTTGCGGTCTTCGGCGCAAGCTTCATCAGGCTTTTTAGGGCGTCGGTGGTCTTGCCTTTCGAGCGCGCCTCGAGGGTTTTTCCGACGGTTATAAGCGTCAGAATCGTCGCCGCGGATTCAAAATAAAGCTCGTCCATAAACTTCATCGCCGCGGCATGATCGCCCTTAAAAACCGCGTCGGACATAGCAAAAAGCGCGAAAGTGCTGTATCCAAAGGCGGCCGCCGCCCCGAGAGCTACAAGCGTGTCCATGTTCGGAGAGCGGTGCAAAAGCGCTTTAAAGCCGCTTATAAAGAACCGCTGATTGATAACCATTATAATTATCGTGAGGAGCATCTGCAAAAGCCCGACCATCAGGTGATTCCCGGCCATAAACGGCGGCAGCGGCAGGTCAAAGAGCATTGTGCCCATAGTAAAATACATCAATATTACAAGAAATCCGAGCGACCAGAACAGGCGCTTTTTCATCGCCGGGGTTTCCGTATCTTTTAGCGGATCATCTCCAGAATCGGCTTTTTTTGCGCCTTTTAATGACGCGCCATAGCCCGCGTCGGTAACGGCCTTAATTATATCGGCGGGGCGCGCCGTTCCCTCAACGCCCATAGAATTTGTCAATAAACTTACCGAGCAGGATGTCACCCCGCTTACCTTTGAAACGGCCTTTTCTACCCTTGCGGAACAGGCTGCGCAGGTCATTCCGGTAACGTTATACTGCGTCAAAATTACTCCTTCTTTCAAGACGAATGTGTGCGCGGTACAGATACATATTTTTTATCATGCGGATAAATTTTGCGTTATATGCTGAAAATCCGCAGAAATGTTTTTCATACGCGCACAGTTATTTCATAAGCCGCTGAACCGTTTCAACAAGCTCATCGACTGTGCTTTCGTCGCCGTTTTTGAGGTCTCTGACCACGCAGCCTTTAATGTGACTGCCTATCAGATCGCGGTTGAAGGCGTTCAACGCGGCCGACGCGGCGGCGCACTGGACCAAAATATCGGGGCAGTAGGCGTTGCGCTCCACCATGCCGCGAATACCCCTTATCTGGCCCTCGATCCTGCTCAGCCGATTGATGAGTTTTTTTCGGTCGCTTTCGGAACGCTCGGTGGTTTTTTCACAACATTGGCAGTTTTTTTCGGCTTTCATCAGCTTTTTCTCCTATTTTTTGCAGTTTTTGCAGGGTTATCCCAAAATACCCCCTACCGGTATCTATTATATACCCTGTGGGGGTATTTGTCAAGGGGGATCCGTAAAAAATTCAGGCCGCGCAAAAAAATCAGGCTGGGTAAAAAACAATCTGCAAAAAATCAGGCAGCAAAAAATCTCCGGCTTGCGGCAGGGCGATATCCGCCACCCCCTGCTCCTCCCCCCCACCCCGGGCGAAGCCCTCGCCGTTTCAAAGAAACGGCGGCCCTCCCGGCGGAGCGGGCCGAGAGGGAAGGGAGGGGGGGGGCGGGTGGGGC
>CANRHA010000196.1 GCA_947630315.1 uncultured Clostridia bacterium | reverse complement strand
CCTTACTGTGAGCAATAGTGACAGAGTGCGGCCACCCTCCATTGATAGAAAGGTATTCGCTTACGCTCGTATTATTGCTTGCTCTCAGCACCCACATCAACTAACTACTAACAACTATTCTCTAACTACTATCCGGCCCCCATTATTTATTATCAATAATTTTTGATAACATTTACGAAAAATCTTGCAATTCAATTCATCATATGATATAATGTATATACTACTATAACTTTTCATACTGAACCAAGTAAACAATTTCAAGTCTGTAAGAATGAAAAGAGGAAACTGCCATGATTCACGCAAAGAAATATCTCTTGATCCTGACCGCCGCCGCGGTTTTGGCCTTAGCGCTTCTTTCGGGATGCGGTCAGAGCGGCCGGATCGACAACACCGATCCCATCGAGCCGCCCGCTTCGGACAATGCTCCCGCCGCAAACGGCGATAACGGCGCGGCAGGCGATAACGGCAACGCCGCTTCTGATCAGCCCGGCAACGCCCAGACCGATTCGCCCGATTCTCAGAACGGCGCTTCAGATTCCGACCAGCCGGCAGGCCCCGACGACGCGGGAAACACCGAGCCTCTGCCCGCCGATTCCGGCATAAAAAACCTCATGAAGGGCATGGACACCGAGACCGCAACCTCCGCCCTCAGCGCATATAAAAACGCCGCGGCCGTTGTTTTTAAGGATTCCCTCAGCGGCGCGCCGAAGGACGCTGCCGACGTTTCGCAGGACGGCAACAAAAGCGTTCTCGCATGGATGGACGGCGACGTTCTGAACGTAGCGGCCGACGGCAAGATCGCCGCGGTAGATCTGAGGCACCTCTTTGACGACTTCCGGTATCTTGAAAAGGTAGATTTCAGCGGCCTCGATTCCTCCGGGGCAACAAGCATGAGAGCGATGTTCCTGAACTGCACCTCTCTTTCCGACGCGGGAATAGAAAACCTCGACACCTCTAACGTCACCGACATGTCCTACATGTTCAACTACTGCACCAGCCTTGAAAAGCTCGACGTAACAAAGCTCGACACTTCTAAAGTCACCGATTTTTCCTTCATGTTCGCGGGCTGCGCGGTGCTTAACGGGCTTGATGTCTCCGGCTTTGACACCTCCAACGCCGTGAACATGTCAACCATGTTCGGCAAGTGCTACAGACTTGATTCCCTCGACGTATCCGGCTTCGACACCTCAGGCGTCGCCGATATGTCATATATGTTCTACGATTGCCGCAGGGTCCCCGAGCTGAATGTCAGCGGCTTTAACACCTCAAAGGCAACCACCATGCGCTCTATGTTCAACAACTGCTACATAGTAAAGGGCCTCGACGTATCGGGGTTTGACACCTCAAACGTGACCGACATGGCGTACATGTTCCTCAACTGTGAGGAGCTTGAAACCCTCGACGTATCCGGTTTTAACACATCAAAAACAACCAATATCCACAGCATGTTTGCCGGCTGCAAGGCGCTTAAATCCCTCGACGTCAGCGGGTTTGACACTTCAAAAGTAACCGACATGCAGGCGGTGTTCTACGATTGCGGAGAGCTTAGCTCTCTTGACGTCAGCGGTTTCGATACCTCAAACGCGACCTCCCTTGCGCTGATGTTCTACAACTGCGCAAATCTTAAAACTATCGACGTCAGCGGCTTCGACACTGTCGGCGTTACCGATATCTCAAATATGTTCCGCGGCTGCTCGTCGTTAGAGGCGGTAGACGTCACCGGCTTTGACACCTCGGCGGTAACGAGCTTACAGGGCGTATTCTTCGATTGCAGCAAGCTCACCGATCTCGACATAAGCTCGTTTAAAACATCAAACGTTACCGACATGTCCTGCCTGTTCTACAACTGCTCCGGCCTTTCTGAAATCGACGTCACCGGCTTCAACACCTCAAAAGTAACCGATATGTCTCACATGTTCCGCAGGTGCACAAAGATAGAATCGATCGACCTCAGCTCGTTCAACACCTCGAACGTGACGAACATGTCCTACATGTTCTCCGACTGCGACGCGCTCAGGGAGCTTGACCTCAGCGGCTTTGACGCCTCAAAGCTCGAGCAGATAGAGTACATGTACCACAGCGACAACAACCTTGAGACGCTAAAGATCGCCGCCGGCAGCCCCTTAGGCGACTACGAAAACGGCAGTATGCTCCCGACCACCACGATAGTCGAAGCGGAGTAAGATGATCACATAAAAATCGAGCGCCCCGGACGGGCGCTCTTTTTTATCCCTATTAAATTACTTCACCCTTTTGGCGACTACCACAAACCTGTTGCGGCTGTTCTGGGCGCAGGTCGAAAGGGTCAGAAGCTCGTCGCCGAACTCGGCGGTTATGCCGGTGTCGTAAAGCTTTACGCTGTCGACGCCCGCTATGTACTCGTTGAACGTGTACTCGTCGGTGAGGTCGGTGTAGTTGTACCATATGAACGCGCCGTCCTCCTTGGTTTTATATACCTTAGAGCGGAACGCCGCGAAAATTTCATACTCGCCGTGCTCCTCTACAGTATCAAAAATAACCGTCTTGTGCTCCTGCCAGAACTCCTCGTCGGCATACTTCAAAAGCTGCGCAAACATCTTTCCGTTGTTCATATGGTGGCCGTACAGAATCAGGTTGTTGCAGCCGTCGTAGCACATCGCGTCCAAAAACGGCACGCCGCTTGCGGAGTACTTCTTTTCAAACGAGCGGTGCAGGTAGTATTCCGGATCGTCGGGCGTGTGCATGACCGGGTAATCTATCTTGGTGTCCTCAATAGTTATCCACCCGAACAGATCGGGATTCTGCTCGTAAAGCTCGTCATACCTGCCGTTGGTGCTTATCCTCTCGATAACCGGGGCCTGCTCGGGTTCATCGCTTTCGCCCTGAGGTTCTTCCCCGCCGTCCGGCGTAAGCTCCGCTGGGGAGACCTCCGGCGTTCCGAGATATTTTTTAAGATCGTCAAACGCCTTTTCCTCGGTGTTTCCCCTTACGGTCTGGTAGACGGTTATAAACCCGGTTATGCAGAAGATAACGCATAAAATTATCAGCAGGGCGATAAGGATCGGCCTTTTCTTGCTTTTAGTCATATATAAACCTCCCCTGGGGCTTTAAACCATTCTCCTCTTAAGCTGATCTGCGTTCACCGCGTAGCTCAGAGCGATATTTGCGTCGACAAGCCCCTCCTTGTAAAGGTTGAGAATGGACTGGTCCATCGTTATCATTCCCTCGGCGCTGCCCGAGGTTATCGCATTGTCTATCTGATGGTTCTTGCTGTCGCGTATAAGACTCTTTATGGCGCTGTTCATGTGCATGATCTCGTACGCCGGAACCATTTCGCCGTCCTTTGAGGGTATAAGCTGCTGTGAAACTACGGTGTTGAGCACCGAGCTGAGCTGTATCCTTATCTGAGCCTGCTGGGTCGGCGGGAAGGAGTCTATAATTCTGTCGATCGTGTTCACGGCGCCGCTCGTATGAAGGGTCGCGATCACAAGGTGGCCCGTTTCGGCCGCGGTCATAGCCGTGCGTATAGTCTCGTGGTCTCTCATCTCCCCAAGGAGTATTACGTCCGGGGCCTGTCTTAAACATGCGCGCAGGGCGGTGAGATAGTTTTCGGTGTCTATAGCTATTTCGCGCTGGCTTATTATGCTCTTTTGGTTGCGGTGGAGGTACTCTATCGGGTCCTCAAGGGTTATTATGTGGCAGCTCCTGGTGCGGTTTATGCGGTCGATTATGCACGCCTGTG
>CANRHA010000195.1 GCA_947630315.1 uncultured Clostridia bacterium | reverse complement strand
GGAGGGGTGACCATGGCTTTGCAGGGTCTCTGCTCCTACTCAGGGCACCTGCTGAACCGCACCCCGAGCGAAGCCCCGGCGGCCCTGCGGGCCGCCGCAGCGCGCCTGCGGCGCGCTGGCCCCGCGCTTAAGCGCGGGGCGGGCTTCGCCCGGGGTCCTGGCAGAGAACAGAGGTCAGATATCAGAAATCAGACCCGGGAGGACAAATGTAGCGGATAGCAGGATACCTGCGGTAGATGCAGAGGGTTGCGGCAACAACAGCAGAAACCTCCGTCCTACCCTCTCGCCTTCACTTTTCCACAATCCCTGTAAAAGCTTTCCTATCTTCTGAAATATGTATTCTGTCCTCTGATCGCGCCCCTCCGTCAAGCATAATAAGCTTGATTTTTGCGGCCACCCCTGCCATGAACGCAGAGTTAGTTATCTTCCCACTTTTCGGATTTATAGCATTTCCAAAGTACCTCTCCAAAGATTCAATATCGCTCCTTGTGAATGCAATCTCAACCGCGGTCCTGATTGATCTTTCAACCCTCTGCGGCGTGGTTTCAAAGTCAGCAGCAATATCAGGATACAAACGCTTTGTGATAGCGCGAAGGTAAGTCTGATCAGAAGATACTTTCGCAATTCCGTTGATTAAATAGCCATACCCTCTTATATGTGGAGGAACAGCCAAATCAAAAAGCGATTTACAGATAAGTACATAAAGCGGTGCGGGGATTTCCGTCATAAAAATTCTCCTTTTGACATTTTGCTTTATTTAGCATTATATACCGTTATAATCATAAAGTGTGTCGAAAATTGTAAAATTTTAAATTTTGGTTATATTGACAAAAATTTCGTGCAGATTTGTGCATGTGGCACAATTATCTGCTTCTTGACGATAGGCTGAAGTAAAGCAGGGGGGATCACGCATAAATTTGAGAGCTTCTACCCCTATCAAAGCAAACGTAAAGCCGGCACTTTGGCACGGGGCGTTGTTTCTATCAAAGCTTTGATACAGCCGTTACCCCGGGCGAAGCCCCGGCGGCCGGAGGCCGTCGCAGCGCGCCTGCGGCGCGCTGGCTCCGCGCGGGGCGGGCTTCGCCCGGGGTGACGGCAACGCAGGTGCCCTGCGTAGGAGTAGAGACCCTGCTAGACCCGGCTCGCCCCTCTCAGTCTGGTCTGCGCAGCAACTCATAGTTTTGCAGCTCCCCCTCCCCTCGAGGGGAGGGGGCAGGGGGTAGGGTGATTCAAATAGCATGAGAAAATTTCCGGAAGGAAATTTACGATTACTTTTTTATAGTGTGTCAGCGGCTGTCTGTCTTGCCTTTCCATGAAAGGCACACAATGAACTGGTTCATTTAAAATAGCATGAGCGAAGCGAATACCTTTTCGTCAGTTGGGAGGCTCGCGGGTGGGAATTTTATATAGGGTGTTTGTGCAGTTTAAAATAATTTGATCACAGCGAATACCTTTTTACAATTGAGTTGCGGTGACGCACTCTGTCACTCCCTCCCAGGTAAGAGCGCCTCTGATTTCTGCCATCTGCCCTCCGTCTTCTACTCGGGCTGCCTTCGCTTGCTAATCCCTTTTCACCAACGTGCCGTAGCCGCTCTCTGCCGCTCCCGCCCCGGGCGGAGCGCTTCTGTTTTCTGATTTCTGCCCTCTGTCTTCTACTCGCACCCCTCCCCCTCACAGTCTATGCAGTAGCCCATGGCCTCGTAGCGCCCCTCCCCTCGAGGGGAGGGGTTGGGGTGGGGTGACTATAAATAGCATGAGCAAATTTCCGCAAGGAAATTTACGAATACCTTGTTATAGTGAGTGGACTCACTTTGAATTGCATTATTATCCGTGGCACACAATAGTGCTGGATCATTTAAGATAGTATGAGCGGCTACGCCGCGAATACCTTTCTGTCAATGGAAGGTAGCAGCGCTCTGTCACTCCCACCCAGGTAAGAGCGCTTCTGTTTTCTGATTTCTGTCTTCTGTTTTCTAATCGGATAGCATTCGCGCCGCGAATCCCTTTTCATCAGTTGGGAGGCTCGCGGGTGGGAATTTCATATAGGGTGTTAGCACAACTTAAAATAATTTAACCGCAGCGAATACCTTTTTCCAACTGGGCAGCGGCGACGTGCTCTGTCACTCCCGCCCCGGGCAGATCGTTTCCGATTTCTGACATCTGCTTTCTGCCTTCTCCCCAGCGCTCCTCACTCGCTCTCGCTTATCCCTTTCGTCCGCGCGATCCTGCGGCTTATGCGCTTCAGCTCGGAAATTATCAGCCGCTTGATGTACTCCGGCGGCTCGCTTTCGCCCGTCTCCCAGCCCCGCAGGGTGCGCCGCGGTATCCCCATGATCCTCGAAAGCTCGCTCTGAGAAAGCCCGCAGCGTTCGCGCCAATAGACAAACTCGTTATCTATTTTCTTCGGAGCACCGGCCGATTCATACCCCGCGAACATCCGTTCAACTATCTGTTCGGCTGCGTTTTTTCTTTCGGGAAGATTTTTACGCATGGCTTCGAGTCTCAAATCATCCGACAAAATTTCACAGCACAGCTTTGCTATTTTTTCGGCGCCCTCCGCCGTCATGGCCGCGCCTGTCGAGCAGAAGTATTCAAGATTGTACTGTTCGCAGCCTGATACGGCGTTGTCCAAGACCATCGGCAGGCGTTTCACGGCGGCCTCGGCGGTTGAAAGCCCGCCGGGCTTTGTTATGAACAGGTCTGCCGAATCCATCAGGGTGGAAATGTCCTTGACAAATCCTTTTATGATGACGTTTTCTGCCCCCGAAAATTCCTTTGACATTCTCCTGTAAACCGCCTCGTTGGTGCCGCAGACAACGGTGAGAATGCCGTTTTCGGGCAGATTTCGCGATATGAGGCCGGCAAGCTTCTGCATCGGCCCGCAGCCCATAGAGCCGAACATCATGAGGGCGTGGCGGCAGTTTTCGGGCAGGCCGAGTTCGGCGCGGGCGGCTGATTTTTCTTTTTTGTGATAGAAATCCGCGCGAACCGGAATGCCGTCGGTGACAACGATTTTCTCTTTATCTATGCCGATGGCCTCAAACTCCGGAATAAGCGAAGCGGTGGGGATAAAGTAAAGGTCGAGGCTGCTCTCGTCGCACATCGGCGAACAGGTGTAGTCGGTCGCGATAAAACAGGTGCGCAGCTTTGCGTCGGGGTACTGCTTCATCAGGTCGGTCACCATCAGCCCGGAGATGACGTGAGGGCAGATCACCGCTTCGTAGCCGCCCGAAGAGATGTATTTATAAAGCTTGTCCACTCCGAGGCCGAGAAGCTGATGGACCGGCGAGCGCTCGTCGAACAGCTCGGGGTGCTGTTCCCAGATGCTGTAGCTCAGGCCCGATGTTTTAGGGAAATAGCGGTAGAGCCGCACATGCCATTCGCATACGGTCTTAGACGCCCATTCGGATACAAAACTAAGCGCGTCGGCGATGATGCAGGAAACACCTCTTTTTTCGAGGATACCGGCCACAGCTCCCGAGACGGAATTGTGCCCCTGCCCGGTATTGCAAGATAATATCAGAACTTTCATAAGCCAAACTCCTTTCATAATTTAATTATAGTGACGTGCCGCGGAAAGTCAACAAAAACGGGGCATAAAGGGATCAAAAAAATAATTCAAAAAAATTTTCAAAAAACACTTGCGTTTTCAGACCGAATGTGCTATAATCTAACGCGGTGCAAAAAATTGCACATCTGGGTGTAGCTCAGCTTGGTAGAGCGCTACCTTGG
>CANRHA010000194.1 GCA_947630315.1 uncultured Clostridia bacterium | reverse complement strand
CGTATAAGTGCCTGAGCCATGTCGTTGTTGGTGATAACTCCGTCTCTCAGGGGCTTTATGACCGCTATATGCTCGGGCGCGCGGCCTATCATTTTATAGGCTTCCTCGCCGAAAGCTATTACCCGCTCGGAGTTTTTATCGTAAGCGATAACGGTGGGTTCGTTTAAAACCGCTCCCCTCCCGGCTGTGATGATTATATTTGCGGTACCGAGATCGATACCGAGGTCTAACGCGCTCAATTCTGTTCCTCCCCTATCTGCGGCCTGAACGCCGTTCCCGACACCGCCGCGCAGATTATCCTTTTAGCTCCCATTCCCTTTAAAACCGCCGAGCATTCGCTTAAAGTGCTCCCGGTCGTGATTATGTCGTCGCAGAGTATGACCGTTCTGCCGGCGATATTCCTATGCTTTTTATGAGGGTAAAACGCGCCCTTTACCGCCTCCCGGCGCTCGTCGCCGCTCAGGCTGTGCTGGATCACAGCCGAGGCGCGCTTAGATATAAGCTTAAAATCCCTGTTTAATTTAAGGCTCTTTGATACAAGCTTCGCAAGGTATTCCGACTGGTTATACCCGGTCATGTTCCTGCGGTTTTTGGCCATCGGCACGGCGGTGACTATGCTCTGCGGGTCATAGCCGTATGAATATAAAAGCTCGCAAAGCTTAGGCAGAAAATACTTTGCCGTGTTGAATCCGCAGCGATACTTGAACCTGAGGACGCCGTCTCTTACCCTGCCGTCATAAAGCGACGCCACCGCGCAGCCGTCATATGAAAAGCTTCGGGTCCTGCATTCACAGGGCGAATGGCCGCATACGGGGCAGAAATCGGCGGTTTCAAGCTTATCGCGGCAGTTTTCACAGCAGAGGCTGTTCCACGGTATAAAACCGTCGCAGAACGGGCAGCGGTTCGGAAAGAAAAAATCGGCTATATTGTCAGTCAGCCTGCTCATCTTCGTTCTCCTGCTGAGTTCCGAACGCCTGCTCGCAGAGCATCTGCCGCAGACATGTGTACCTGTTCATCTTGATATTATTTGACACCATAAATTCGAGCCGCTTTTTTGAGCCTACTATGACAAGCAGCTTTTTCGCCCTTGTAACGGCGGTATAAAGAAGGTTTCTGAAATAAAGCTTGTCGTATCCGCCGAGAATAGGAAGTATAACGGCGTCAAACTCGCTGCCCTGGCTTTTATGAACGGTAGCCGCGTACGCAAGCTCGACGTTTTCAAGCATACCCGTGTTATAGGTCGCCGTCCTGCCGTCAAAGTCTATCTCTATTTCGCCGAGAAGCCTGTTCAGGCGGCGTATTATTCCTATATCCCCATTGAATATCCCCGAGCCGCGTTCGCCGTCCTTTTTCCAATCTATCTCGTAGTCGTTTTTGGTCTGCATGACCTTGTCGCCCACGCGGAAGGTGTATAAAAAGGTCTTTATCTCGCTTTTCTGGCGCGATGGCGGGTTGAGCGCAGCCTGGAGCTTTTTGTTGAGTTCCACCGTTCCCAAAGGGCCTTTTCGCGTAGGAGATAAAACCTGAATGTCCTCTATCGGGTCGAGGCCGTAAGCCTTAGGCAGACGGGTCTGCAAAAGCTCAACGGTAAGGTCGGCCGCGGGTTCAAAATCGAGCCTCTGCAAAAAGAAAAAATCCTTTGAGTTGTCAAGCTCGGGCATTTCGCCCTTTACGATCTTATGGGCGTTTGTGACTATTGCGCTTTCAAGCGCCTGGCGGAAAATTTCGGTAAGCGAAATTACCGGCAGGGTCCCCGAGCCGATCATGTCATGTAAAACGTTGCCCGCCCCTACCGAGGGAAGCTGGTCGCTGTCTCCCACCATTATCAGCTTGCAGTTTATAGGAAGCGCGCGCAAAAGCGCCTCAAAGAGCAGCGAATCCACCATCGACATCTCGTCGATAATAACGGCGTCGCAGTCAAGAAGGTTGTTTTCGTTGTGCTCAAATCCGGCCATCTCTCCGCCGGCCTTAACGCCCAAAAGCCTGTGGATCGTCTTTGCCTCGTAGCCGGTGAGATCGGAAACGCGCTTTGCCGCCCTGCCTGTAGGCGCGCATATCAGAGGCTTTAAGCCCTGCTGTTCGTAGAGGGAGATTATTGCGTTGAGGGTAGTGGTCTTGCCGGTGCCGGGGCCGCCGGTAAGAACCATGAATCCCTTTGAGAGCGCGGTGTTTATAGCCTCGCGCTGTTTTTCGGCGTATGTGATGCCGTTCTCCTGCTCGGCAAGGTCTATGACGTCGTCGTAGTTGATCATTGTGTCGTACGCAAGGCTGTTCATCAGTGAAAGCCTTCTTGCTATATATTCCTCGGCGATGTAGTAATCCCTAAGCGCTACGAACGGGCGCTCCTTTTTTATGTATATGTAAAGATTTTCCTCCTCAGCCTCGCTCAGTATCGAGCTTTTGACGTCGGCGGGGTCTACCCTTAAAAGTCTCGCGGAAAGGTCGGTAAGCTTGTCCATCGGAAGGCAGGTATGGCCTGCGTCGGCGTTTTCGGTGAGGATATATCTCACGCCGGCGGATATCCTGAAATCGGAATCAAAGGGTATACCCTTCTCCGAGGCTATTTCCTCGGCCTTCAGAAACGGAAGCTCTATGCCCGAAGAGCAGAGCACATACGGGTTTTTATCTATTATCATCAGGGCGTTCTCGCCGTATTTTTTCCATGCCCTTATTCCGTAAAGCGCGGGTACGCGGCAATCGGTAAAATATCTAAGCAGATCGCGGAAGCCGACGACCTTCTGAAATTCCTTTGAAAATGCCTCGGCCTTCGAGGCGGTTATGCCCTCTACCTCGGTCAGGCGTTCGGGGAATGATTCTATTATTTCAAGGGTCTGTTTGCCGAAACAGGCGACGAGTTTTTTTGCCAGAACCGGGCCGATCCCCTTTACTACGCCCCCGGCGAGGTAGCGCTGGATGGCCGAGACCTCGACCGGCAGAGAGCGGATACAGACGTCGGCGCGAAACTGATCGCCGAATTTGGGGTGATGGGTAAACTCGCCGGTAAGCTCAAGGTCTTCGCCCTCCTCAACGTTGCCGAGCTCGCCTACAACGTTGAGGGGGTTTCCGCCGTAATCAAGAACTATAACGGCAAAGCCGTTTTCATCGTTTCTGTATGTAACGCTGTCAACGGTTCCGCTTATTGTAACCGTGTTCTTTTCTTCCGTCACGTTCTTCCTCCAAAATAACCGTAAAATCCTGTTTTATCTTGCGCTTCAAGGCTTCAAGCCATTCCGCGCTCTCCTCGGTGCCTACGGCGTCGAAAACGATCACCTTAAGGTCAAGATCGTTCAGCGCCGAGCAGGAATATATTCTTCCCAAAATATATTCAAGGCACCCGCAGTTTTCATCAAAATAAATAACAAGCTCCGCCGACGGGCGGGAACAGGCGCTTTTTTTGCCCGAAACAAAAAGCCTGATCATGCATATAAGCCCTACGGTAGCCGCTATCAGCACCGAAGCTATGAGAAGATCCGTCACCGTGAACGCCTCCATGCGGTTTTTATTTATACTATGCCGCAAACGCGATGGCTGACACTGGAACGAAATATATTTTAGCACATTTTTTGGGAGAATGCAAGAGCGGGGGGGAAATTAGATGTTAGAGGTTAGAGGGTAGAGGGTAGAAGGCTCTCCCGGGGGGTGAGAGTGACAAGGCGAGGCTGCCCGGACTCTTGGTGAAAAGGTATTCGCGGCGGTGCCGCTCATGCTATTGGAGCGTTAGAAGATAGATGAATAGAAGATAG
>CANRHA010000193.1 GCA_947630315.1 uncultured Clostridia bacterium | reverse complement strand
GTCAGGAATACTCGAATATCGCGCTCGACAGCGCACTGAAGCGCTACTCCGAGCTTAAGGACATCGACCGCAGGTTCATTTCCGCGCTGTACTACGGCGTACTTGAGCGCCGCCTTACGCTTGACGCAATAATTTCGGAGTACTCCTCCCGGCCGTCCGAAAAGCTCGGCGGCGAGCTTCGCCAGATACTGAGACTCGGGCTGTACCAGCTTCTTTACATGGATACGGTTCCCGAGAGCGCGGCGGTAAACGAGAGCGTAAAGCTTGCCCGAGGGCTCAAAAACAGCTCTGCGGCGGGATTTGTAAACGCTCTGCTGCGCAATTTCATACGCTCGGGTTCAAAGCTCCCGACATATAAAGATGAAACAAAAAACCTCTCGGTGATGTACTCCTGCCCCGAGTGGATAGTCCGCTCGTTTTCGGCCGATTACGGCTCCGCCGCGGCTTTAAAGATACTTGAAGCCTCTTTGGAACGCGCTCCGGTCGCCGCGCGGCTCAACACCTGTAAATTTTCTCTTGATGAAATAATCTCCGAGCTTTCCGCGCAGAACGTGGAGGTAAAGCTCCATGAATATCTTCCCGCGTGCGCGTATCTTACCGGCTGCGGCTCGGTGGAATCGCTCAGCGCCTATAAGCGCGGAATGCTCCACATTCAGGACGTTTCAAGCCAGATATGCTGCCGCGAGCTTGACCCGAGGCCGGGCGAAACGGTTTTGGATCTCTGCTCGGCGCCGGGCGGAAAGGCCTTTACCTCCGCCGAGATGATGAACGACTCGGGGCTGCTCATGGCGTTTGATCTTCACCCTCAGCGGGTCAGGCTTATAGCCTCGGGAGCCGAAAGGCTCGGGCTTAAGTCGATCAGCGCGAAAACAAATAACGCTAAGCTCCATAACCCCGATATCCCCGTCGCCGACCGCGTTTTGTGTGATGTTCCCTGCTCGGGCCTCGGGGTGATACGCCGCAAGCCCGAAATAAAATACCGCCCCGAGAGCGAGCTTTCGGCTCTCCCGGGGGTCCAGTACGGCATTCTCTGCCGCTCGGCCGAATACCTTAAGCCCGGCGGAACGCTTATATATTCGACATGTACCCTGAGGCGCGCCGAAAATGAAGACGTTGTAGATAAATTTTTATCGGAAAACTCGGAGTACGAGCCTGTAAAGCTTAGCGGCTTTACGGAGTGGCGCACTACGCTCTTTCCGCAAAGCGGCGGCCAGGACGGCTTTTTCATCGCAAAATTGACAAGAAAGCGGTGATCAAAATAACCGACATACTTTCACTGACGCTGCCCGAGCTTCGGGAGCAGATGGCGAATTTAGGCGAAAAAAACTTTCGCGCCGATCAGGTTTTCGGCTGGCTCCACCGCCAAAGGGTCGAGAGCTTTGACGGCATGACAAATATATCTAAGGATCTGCGCGCGAAGCTGAGCGAAAACTTTGAATTTAACCGCATGACCCCGGTAAGGATACTTGAATCCAAGACCGACGGCACCGTAAAGATACTCTACGAGCTGAAGGACGGCAACCACATCGAAACGGTGCTTATGCGCTACGAGCACGGCGATTCCCTCTGCGTGTCGACTCAGGCCGGCTGTAAGATGGGCTGCAGGTTCTGCGCCTCGACGATAGCCGGGTTCAAGAGAGATCTTCAGCCGGAGGAGATTTTGGGCCAGCTCTACGAGACCGAGCGCGTTACCGGCCGAAAGGTTTCAAGCATAGTTCTGATGGGCATAGGCGAGCCGCTCGACAACTTTGACAACGTCATAAAGTTTCTGACTGTGCTTTCAAGCCCCGAGGGCACCGACATGAGCCTGAGGCATGTATCGCTTTCGACCTGCGGGCTTGTCGATAAAATTTACCGGCTGATGGAATTAAACCTCGGGCTTACGCTTTCGATTTCGCTTCACAGCCCATACGACAGCAAGCGCAGCGAGCTGATGCCGGTGAACAAGAGGTTCGGCATAGACGAGCTCATAAAGGCCTGCCGGGCGTATTTTGAAAAAACCGGCCGGAGGATCTCGTTTGAATACGCCCTTATCGAGGGCGAAAACGATTCGCGCGAGGACGCCGAGGCGCTGTGTAAACTTACCGGTGGGATGCCGTCGCATATAAATATAATTCCGGTGAACAAGATAAAAGAGCGCAATTACCGCTCTGACCGCGCCTCCGCCCGGAGGTTCTGCAAGCTTCTGAACTCGATGGGCGCTAACGCAACCGTTCGCAGAACCCTCGGCGCAGATATCGACGCCGCCTGCGGGCAGCTCAGGCGAGAGTACGAAACCGGATAATTTCCATTTAATGTAATTCACAAGGGAGGCAGCTATATGATTATATTTGCCAAAACCGATATTGGCAAGACCCGTTCCGAGAATCAGGACCGATTCAGAATACACCAGTTCGACGATGATTCCGGAATAGCTGTGGTCTGCGACGGAATGGGCGGAACAAAGGGCGGGGGAGTTGCAAGCGAGATCGCCTCGAACGCGGTATACGAGCGTTTAAGCCTTAGTTTTCGCGAGGGTATGGAGCCCAGAGCCATAAAATCGCTGCTGATATCGGCAATAACCGCCGCAAACGCCTTAGTTTACGATAAAAGCCGCGAGAGCGATGAAAACCGCGGAATGGGTACTACCTGTGTGGCCGCCCTTGTACATAAGGGGTTGTGCTGCATAGCGAGCGTAGGCGATTCAAGGGCATATATACTCAACGAGAGCGGGATTAAGCAGATAACGAACGATCACACCGTAGTTCAGCTTTTGAAGTCGCGCGGAATGATAGGCGACGACGAGGCAAAGCTCAACGCGATGAAAAACGTTATAACCCGCGCCGTAGGGGTCGAGCCGGAGGTAGAGGCCGATTATTTCGAGTTTGAGGTCTCGCCGGGTTCGGTGCTGTTAATATGCACCGACGGACTAACAAACTACTGCGCCGACGAGCTTTTATACGCTAAAGCATATAAAGCCCCGTTGGAGGAGGCCGCGGCCGAGCTTATCGAATACGCGAACGCCCACGGCGGAAAAGACAACATAACCGTTGCCCTTATGGCAATATAAGCTTCAGGAGGGGATATACATGGACAATTACATCGGACTTAAGCTTGACGGCAGATACGAGATAACCGAGATGATCGGCGTAGGCGGAATGGCGAACGTATACCGCGGCAGAGATATAATGGAGAACCGCGTCGTTGCGGTAAAGATCTTAAAGAGCGAGTATTCCGAGAACGAGGAATTTGTCAGGCGCTTTCGCAACGAGAGCAAGGCCATAGCCGTTTTGTCTCACCCGAATATTGTAAAGATATACGATGTAGGCTACGAAAACAGTATGCAGTATATCGTCATGGAGTATATAGACGGCATAACCCTCAAGGAGTATATAGAGCAGCAAAAAATAGTAAAGTGGCGCGATTGCGTTCACTTCACTATCCAGATACTCAGGGCGCTTCAGCTTGCCCACGACAGGGGAATAGTCCACCGCGACATAAAGCCCCAGAACGTAATGCTTTTATCCGACGGCTCAATAAAGGTCATGGATTTCGGCATAGCGAGGTTCAGCCGCGAGGTCGAAAACAACGCCTCGGAAAAGACGATGGGTTCGGTTCATTACGTTTCGCCCGAGCAGGCCGAGGGCGCGCACACCGACGAGCGCAGCGATATATATTCAGTCGGCGTTATGATGTACGAGATGCTCACCGGGGTAAAGCCCTTTAACGGCGACACCCCCGTTGCGGTAGCGCTTAAGCATATGCACGAGGC
>CANRHA010000192.1 GCA_947630315.1 uncultured Clostridia bacterium | reverse complement strand
TGAGTGCGGCGGTTATTTTACAGCCTGTTTATCTTCGCTATAAGCTTTTCTATGTCGACCGGTTTGGTTATGAAGTCGTCCATGCCCGAGGCAAACGCCTTGTCGCGGTCGTCGTCAAACGTGTTCGCGGTGCAGGCAAAAATGTGAACGGTGGCGGCGTCGGGCCTCTGCAGCGCCCTTATACACTTCGCCGACTCGAAACCGTCCATGTCCGGCATCAGAAGATCCATAAGTATCAGCCCGAACGTTCCCGGCTCCGATTCGCTGAACCTGTCGAGCGCCTCGCGGCCGTTCGATACAAGCTCGGCGTCGAATCCGCTATCGCTGAGAAGTTCTAAAATTATCTCGCCGTTCAGCTCGTTGTCCTCGGCTATAAGTATTTTCGGGAAGGCCGCCTTTCCCGCGCCTTTTTCCTCGCCGTCGCCTCCGGGCTTTTCGGACGGCTCTGCGGAAAATGTAAACACAAACGTACTGCCTTCGCCTTTTTTGCTTGTAAATGATATGCTGCCGTTCATGAGTTTAGCCAGCCTGCTGCTTATTGAAAGCCCGAGGCCCGCGCCCTGATTTCCCTTTGAGACCGTTTCAAGCTCGCGTGAGAATGTGTCGAATATCCTTCTCTGAAATTCCTCGCTCATTCCCCGGCCGGTGTCTGCTACCGTCGCCGTGGTGACGATTTTGTCTCCGTCAGGCTTCTGGACGATCGTGAAATGGACCTTGCCGCCCTTTGGCGTAAACTTTCTCGCGTTATCCAATAAATGAAGCAGGACCTGCTGTATTCTTACCGCGTCGCCCTTTATGTATGGGTACGCGATGTCAAATTCGGAGCTGTACCTTATTCCCTTTGAAGCGGCGGCGTTTTCGGATATCGTGTTCACCGATTCGGCTATAAGACTTATATCTATCGGCTCGGAGGCAAGCTGAAGATTATCCGCCTGTATGCTCGACATATCGAGCATATCGTTCACGAGCGACAGAAGATACTTTGCGGTTATGTTCGACTGATCGAGGCAGTTGCGGAGCTTTTCCGGATCGTCCAATTTTTGAAGCATAAGGTAGTTAAGCCCTATTATTCCGTTGAGGGGCGTGCGTATCTCATGGCTCATTGTTGAAAGGAAGTTGCTGCGCACCTTGGCGTCGGCCTTGTTTTCGGCGTAGCGCATATGTACGCTCACAAGGAGTATCACAAGAATAAGCGTTACCGCCGAGAAGATGATCACCGAGCGAACGGCGTAGCGATAGCGGTACAGAAAATCGGATAAATTATACCTGTACTGGTTTTCCATTACCCCCTGGATTATATAGTTGCCGACCTCGTCGTCGGTGAGGGCGCCTATCGCCTTATTCAATATCGATATGAGCAGCTCGCCCTCCTCCTGAGAGGTTCCCTCGCCTCCGCCGAAGGCTACGACCGCCGAAAAGCTGAGTTCATCGTCGAGGCCGACGACGGGTATTACCTTCAGCTTTTCATATATCGGTTTTCTTATCCAATATTCGACTACATACTGGTTCTGCATCAGAAGATCGGCTTCGCCCGATTTTACCGCCTCAAAGCAGGACGGGATAGAGTCGTAATCCACTATGCTGAAATTCGGGAACATTCCGCCGAGGACCTTGCGAATAGTCTGGGAGCCGGTTGTTATTGCAATAGAGAGGTTTGCGCCGTAGCTGAAATCTACCCCCTCGCGGGATACCACTACCTTCTTGCTTGAAAGATAGGGGTTGCTTATGAGTATTCCCCTTGCGTTCTGATTTTCCTTGTTATATTCAACGCTCGAAACAAGATCGAGCCCTTCGCCGAGAAGGTAATCGTAGGTGATATCCCCTGCCGGCAGCGGAACATATTCAAACTCGATCCCGCAAAGCTCGCTTACCCTCTGAAAGATATATTTTGATATTCCGCAAAGCTCGCCGTTTTCATCCGAAAAAGATACGGGTATGCGATCCTGAACATAGCCTATTTTAAGCGTCTTGTGCTCCGAAATGTACTTCTGCTCCTCGGGCGTAAAATCCAACCCGCCCTCTGCATATATCGGAAGGGAGGCGGCAAAAAGCGCAAAAAGCGCCGTTATGACCGAGAGCAGAATTTTCAGAAAGGGCTTCATTGACATCCCTACCTATCGCGGCATAATTATACACAATTATTATACATCAGAGCTTGTAATTTGTCAAAGGAAATCTGCGAAAAGATGAAAATTTTCTGCTGACCTCCGGTGCGGCGGGGCTTCTGCTATCCGCAGCCTTTCTGCCTCGCCCCACCCTCCCGCGAAGCCCCGGCCGTTCCCCCCGTTGGGGGAACGGCCACCCCGCGCGCCCGCGGCGCGCGGGGTGCGCCCCCGCCGCAGGCGGGGCGCAGGGGCTTCGCGGGAGGGTGGGGCAGGAGCAGAAGGTAACGTAAAACCCGGCCCGCAGAAGCTTACAAGTCTGCGCAAGCCGGGTCGATCCGCGTCAGCCCTTTACCCAGTAGCTGTTCATTCCGTGCATGTAGGTTTTGGCGCCTTTGGGCATCTGTATCAGCGCGTTTACCGCGTTTATGTAGTCGCCTGCGCCCATGCTCAGGCCAATCGCTCCCCATACGCCCAGGTACCATAGCCCCGGGAAGATCGCCCAAATCACATATGGTATGATCCCGAAGACGATGTTCGGCAGCAGGCTCATAAAGATGAACCGCGATTTTGAGAACATCTCCGGCCCGACGACAAAACACATTCCCTTGCTGAGGCTGGTGTACATGTAAACGTCGCCCTTAAAGCAGAGAGCGTGCAAAAACTCATGCGGCAGCAGGACGACAAAGGTCAGGATCCCGAGCAGCACTATGATGAGCATAAAAGTCAACATGCCGTGCTTATCGATAAACGAGTAATCGCTGAAAAAGGATACGCTCACGGGGATGATAAACGCCAGAGCTATCGCCGCGGAAAGCAGATTGAATATCAGCGGCAGCTTTTCAGCGCTCGGCTCTTTGAAGGCGACATAGTCCGGCTCGTGTTCGCGGGTAGGAAGCGATTCGGGGTCGCCGTCATATTTTCCCATATAGTGAAGTTTCATCGGCCCATCTCCTAAACGTTTTTATTGATTATACAATATCCCCGCACGAATGTCAACCGAATCTGGTTTCCGGGAGTGTCTAAATCGCCCGCATTATTTTTTATTTTAAAATCGTCGCCATAGGCGACACCTTGAAATTCTGACTTCTGACATCTGACATCTGACTTCTGTCTTCTTGTGCGCCTCAGGCGCACTCCGCACCTGCCTAATTGTTAATAAATTTAATACAAAAACTTCTTGCATTAGCCCTTTGAATGTGATATGATATTATTTAATATCATTCCCTTTAGTGGTTTAAATGAGGGCGAAAAATGGACAAGCGCAAGGTTATTTACTACCGTGATGAATTAAACGACGAATTTTCCACCGCCGTCATCACGCCTAAAAAAATAGACGGCAGCTACACCTATGTATACGCCTCGCCGTTTAAAAAGTTCACCCGCGTTTTCTGGTACGATATAGTCGCCAAGCCCCTCGCGATATTATACACCAAGGCCGCGTTCCGCCATAAGATGATAGGCAATAAAGTTCTAAAGGATTACAAGGACAAGCCCTACTTCATCTACGGAAACCACACCCACGCTGTCTGCGACGCGCTTATTCCGAGTATGCTCCTGTTAAGAAAGAGCGTATACGTTATAGTTCATCCTAATAACGTTTCAATGCCGGTCTTAGGCAGGATAACCCCTTCTTTGGGGGCGCTGCCGCTGCCCGACGGCCGCGAAGCCTACCGCAATTTCATCGACGCAATTAACACCCGCATTTCCG
>CANRHA010000191.1 GCA_947630315.1 uncultured Clostridia bacterium | reverse complement strand
TCGGCGCGCATTTCGGCGATTTTGACGGCTTTTTGGTGCTGTCGCACTTCAAGGGGCATATGATAGCCGGCTTCGGCGGGGCGATAAAAAACATCTCGATAGGCATAGGCTCGCAGGAGGGCAAGAACCTCATTCACACCGCAGGGCGCAGCCATACGAGCTGGTTTGGCGGCGAGCAGGACGCGTTCTTAGAATCCATGGCGGACGCGGGAAAATCGGTTGTAGACGCGCTCGACGGGAACATTTTATTCGTTAATGTGATGAACCGCCTCTCAATCGACTGCGACTGCAACGGCAACCCCGCGGAGCCGGACATTCACGACATCGGCATACTTGCCTCGACCGACCCCGTCGCGCTCGACCAAGCCTGCGTCGACCTGATTTATGATGCCGAGGGCAACGAGAGTTTTGTCCGCAGAATGGAGGGGCAGCACGCCATCCACGTCCTTGAAGCGGGCGAGGAAATCGGTCTTGGCAACCGCGACTATGTTATCATCAATGTTGATTGACGTTTTCTCTCTCATTTCCCACCCGAATAAGAGCTCTTGCACAGCCGTGCAGGGGCTCTTATTCTTTTAGAGGTTAGATGAATAGAAGATAGAGGTTAGATATTCTTTTCCCGAGTTTCGTGGATTTTGCGCATTTTGAACATTTTGTCGGTCAGCGTGCGCAAAATGTGCAAAGTTCATGCAAGTATAAATACCAAAGTTTACTTTATCAATTTAAACCATAGAATCTATTTATTTTTTACTTTTTTCAGTTTCATGGATTTTGCGCATTTTGAACATTTTGCAGCTCAACGTGCGCAAAATGTTCAAAGTTCATAAAAGCGCAAATCTGATTTCTGACCTCTGATTTCTGTTTTCTATTTGCGCTTGCAATTTCGCCGAAATTGATGTATAATTAACCTATACTCCCCGAAACGAGGTCACGGCATGAACATCAATAACATCAATTTCGCATCGTTTATGAAGGTCGCGGAGGCGGGCAGCTTCAACAAAGCCGCCGAGGAGCTTTTCATCACCTCTACCGCGCTGATCAAGCAAATCAACATCTTGGAGGATGACCTCGGCGTTCGCCTTTTCGAGCGCACACACCGCGGGCTTAAGCTCACGAAAGCCGGCGAATCCTTTTATAAGGACGCGAAATACATCACAGATTACTGCCAAAAGGCTATAGATCGGGCTAAAAGCGCGACTGCGGACGGCAGGGTCATAAGAATTGGCACGTCGCCGATTATGCCCGCTCAAATGCTGATGGATTTATGGCCGAAAATTCACGAACACTGTGCCGACATCACTTTCAAGCTCGTTCCGTTCGAGAACACCGCCGACAACGCCCGAGAGATACTTAAAAATCTGGGGCAGAACATCGACGTCGTGACCGGCTTCACCGACGAGCTTTTGATGAGCCAGCGCAACTGCCGGGGGCTTGAAATTTCCCGCGACCCGATTTGCTGCGCGGTGTCGATCTATCACCCGCTTGCCGAAAAGGAGAGGCTTACGGTCGAGGATCTATACGGCAGAAACCTCATGATGATGCACCGCGGCTGGTGTAAAAATATGGACGACCTGCGCGACGACTTGACCCAAAATCACCCGGAGATAATAATTAAAGACTTTGACCTTTACGACCTCGGGATCTTCAACCGCTGCGAGCAGAGCCGCGACGTTCTGGTCGCAATCAAGAGCTGGAGCATCGTCCACCCGCTTATGCGCGTGATACCCGTCGATTGGAGCTACACGATGCCGGTCGGGATAATGTACTCCCCCGAGCCGAGCGAGACGGTCAGGCGGTTTATAAATGCGCTTCAGACTGTGCTTTTAGAGGATAGAGGGTTAGAGGGTAGAGGATAGAAATTCTCTTTCCGAGTTTTGTGCTGATAGTTGTTAGAGAATAGTAGTTAGTAGTTAGTTTCAAGGTGCCGCCAAATGGCGACGATTTTGAAAGGTGTGAAAAGCAATTACTAACTACTAATAACTAATCTCTAACTACTATTTAGAGGATAGAGGGTTAGAAGATAGAAGATAGAAATTCTCTTTCCGAGTTTTGTGGATTTTCTGAACTTTCCGCACTTTCTAACCTCTAATCATCTAACACTCTGACTCTCTAACTTCTGACCTCTGACAATCTGATTTCTGACTTCTGTTAGTACCAAAAGTGATAACTGATGAACCAACCGAGACTTCCGCAAGGGTCTCGGCTTTGCTATAATAGAGGTTAGAAGATAGAGGATAGAAGATAGAAATTCTCTTTCCGAGTTTTGTGGATTTTCTGAACTTTCCGCACTTTCTAACCTCTGATCATCTAACATTCTATCCTCTAAAAGGTTGGTGACAGCATGGAAATTATCCGCCGCGAACTTGTTTATATAGTTTATTACTTCACGGTGCAGCTGCGGCAGATCGCGGGCTACTGGATACTCGGAATGGTCATCGGCTCCCTCGTGTCGGTCTTCGCCAAAGACGCTATTCACGGAGCGTTCGGGAAGATCCGCGACAAAAAGTGGGGCGTTTGGGGGATAATCCCCGCGAGCATTCTGGGCATCGCCTCTCCGCTCTGCATGTACGGCACTATCCCGATAGCCGCCTCGTTTTCCCGAAACGGTATGCGCGACGACTGGCTCGCGGCGTTCATGATGTCCTCGATCCTTCTGAACCCGCAGCTCATCATCTACAGCACCGCCCTCGGCGGAACGGCGCTTGCGGTCAGGATAATTTCCTGCTTCATCTGCGGCTGCGCGGCGGGTCTTTTGATACACATTTTCTACAAAAACAAGCCGTTTTTCAACTTTGAAGGTTTCGAGCCGCGCGCCTCTCACGACACCAATCCGAACCCGTTTCTGCGCTTTACTTTCAACCTCGGCAGGAACATCAGGGCGACGGCAGGGTGGTTTCTCTTGGGCGTGCTGCTGTCGGCGCTGTTTCAGAGATACGTTCCCGCGGACGGCTTTGCAAAGCTCTTCGGCGAGTCTAACGAAGGCTTCGGGGTGCTGATGGCGGCGACGATCGGGGTTCCGCTCTACGCCTGCGGCGGCGGAACTATCCCGCTTATCCGCGAGTGGCTCTACTCGGGAATGAGCATGGGCAGCGCGGCGGCGTTTATGCTCACCGGGCCGTCAACTAAGATAACGAATTTAGGCGCGCTGAAAATCGTCCTCGGCATTAAACATTTCGTTCTCTACCTCGCGTTCGTGATGATCTTCTCGTTCGCGACGGGTATGATAGTAAACCTGATTATCTGAAAGGAGCAATTAAAATGAAGAAATTTTTTGCAATTATTGTCTGTTTTGTCATGGTTTTGACCCTGGCTGCCTGCGGGGATACACCGACCGAAAACATCGAACCTGCCGACGATCCCGAGACGGAAAATGTCGCCGAGCCTGCGGAAGATGTTCCCGAAGAAACACCCGAAGAAGCGCCGGAAGAAGCGCCGGAAGATGTTCCCGAAGATCCCGAGGAAACACCCGCAGAATCGCCCGCAGAAACTTCCGCAGAATCACCCGAGGAAACCCCGGCAGAGGGCGGCAAAACGCTGGTCATCTACTTCTCCGCGACTAACAACACCGAAGCGGTCGCGGGCTATATCGCCGAAGCGACGGGCGCGGACATCTTTGAACTTATCCCGACCGAGCCTTATACTTCTGCCGACCTCGACTGGACCGACCGCGACAGCCGCGTCTCCCGCGAGCACGACGACGAGAGCTTGCGCGCGGTCGAGCTTGAAAACGCAGTACCCGACAACTGGGGCGACTACGACACCGTTTTCATCGGCTACCCGATCTGGTGGGGCATTGCGGCGTGGCCTGTAAACGGCT
>CANRHA010000190.1 GCA_947630315.1 uncultured Clostridia bacterium | reverse complement strand
CGCCTCTATCGCCGCAGGGGTGCCGAAGGTATCTCCCGCCTGCTCGCAGGTCTCCTTTTTTACGACATGCCCCGCCGCGGTGGAAAATACATACTGCCATGTGGCGTCGGGTTCCATAAGTTTTACCGTGAGCTGCCAGTCGCCGGTCTGCTCAATAGATTCAACGTTGTCGTACATCCATGAAAGATACGATGCTACGCTCTCGTCGCGGTATCTGTTCAGAGAATATAAAACGTCCTCCATCGTCATCGGCGTGCCGTCGGAAAAACATACGTCGTCGCGGATATTGTAAACGTAGGTCCTGTCGTCAACTATCTCCCAATCCTTTGCAAGCTGAGGGGAAATGCTGCCGTCGGCGTTAAGCTTTAATATGCCCTCGGTTATCTGCAGCATCACCGAGATAGTCGGGCCGTCGTATGCAAAGGCGGGGTCGAGCGCGGTTATGTCCGAAATAAGCGAGACGTTCAGCGTTTTCGGGTCGCTTTGCACCGAGCCGCAGGACGAAAGGGCCAATGCGGCCATTACCGCCGCAAGAATGATTGCAAAAATTTTTTTCATTGGGTATTTGCCTCCTGTGAAAAATATGGTGATCGGCTGGAAATCAACCGAGCCGGGCTTCAAGCAATTTTTTGGTATATTCTGCTTTAGGCGAGGTCATAACGCTTTCGGCCTCGCCGGTTTCAACTATCTCTCCCGCCCTCATGACCGCTATGCGGTCGCTTATGCTCGCAATAACGCCGAGGTCGTGCGAGATGAACATCACCGCTATGCCGAGGCTCCGCCTCAGGTCTGACAGCAGGTTTATTATGTTTGCGGCTACCGATACGTCTAAAGACGACACCGCTTCGTCGGCTATAAGTATCTTCGGACTGCATAAAAGCGCCCTTACTATCGCAAGCCGCTGAAGCTGGCCGCCCGAGAGTTCCTTTGGGCGCCGCTTTAAAACGTCTTCGCTGAGCCCCGTCACCTTTATAAGCTCCGCCGCCTTGCTGCGGCTTTCTTCCTTTGTAAGCCCGAGGTCTCTGCCCGCGCCCATTATCCCCGAGCCTACCGAGTAGGCGGGGTTGAATGTATCGGCAGGGTTCTGAAAAACCATCTGTATCTTAGGCCGCAGGGCCTTTGCGGTTTTTGAATCCAAAAGCTCGCCGCAGATGCGTATCTCGCCGGAATCGGGCTTTAAAAGCCTTACGCAGAGCCGGGAAAGGGTGGATTTTCCGCAGCCCGACTCCCCCGCTATGCCCAATATCTCGCCGCCGTAAAGTTCAAGGCTTACGCCCTTTAGCGCCTCGGTCTTTACGCCGTCCTTGTAGAAGGTTTTCACGAGGTTTTTTACTTCAAGGACCTTTTCAGCCAACCTTATCGCCTCCCGCAGCTATACACACCGTGAGGTGTCCGGGACCGACCTCTTTTTCGGCCGCGCGGGCGCATTCCTCGCAGCCCAAGGAGCATCTTTCCCGGTATGGGCAGCCCTCGATTTTTTTATATACGTCGGGCAAAGACCCCGGAACGGCGCTGAGCCTTCGCTTTGTGCCGTCGGGAATGCTCTTTAAAAGATCGGAGGTATATATGTGGCGCGGGGCGTTCATAACTTCATGCGCCGGGCCGCGCTCGACTATCCGCCCCGAATACATAACGCAGACGGCGTCGCAGAGCCTTTTTACCACCGAGAAATTATGAGTGACCAAAAGCACCGCCATTTTCCTCTCGGCCGAGAGTCGCTTTATAAGGGCAAGAATCTGCGCCTGGGTTATCGAATCGAGCGCGGTGGTGGGTTCGTCGGCGATAAGAAGCCTCGGGTGTGAGCTTATAGCCATCGCTATGCATATCCTCTGAAGCTGGCCGCCCGAAAGTTCCCCCGGCAGGCATTTTAACCTCATCGCGGGTTCGGTCAGTCCTACGTCCTCCAAAAGCTTTTCGGCTATCCCGAGGGCTTCCTTGCGGTCCGCGCCGGTGTGAACGGTTATAACGTCGGCCATCTGCTTGCCTATCGGTATTATCGGGCAGAGCGACATGGAGGAATCCTGCAGGACCATTGAAATTTCGCTGCCGCGGATCTTTCTGAGTTCTCTTTGCGAAAGTTTTAAGAGGTCTATCCTTTCGCCGCTCTTTAAGCGGTATAAAATACTGCCCGAAATTTCGGTCCTGTCCGGCCGATGAAGCCCCAAAACCGATTTTGCGGTCAGAGTCTTTCCGCAGCCCGATTCACCCACAAGGCCGACGGTCTCGCCCTCGGAGATGTCAAATGAAGCGCCGCGAACGCCGTATACCCTGCCGTATGGCGTGAGCAGTTCGACCTGTAAATTTTTAACTTCAAGGAGTTTATCCATGCCTCAGCACGCTCCTTTTCAGCTTTCTTCTTGTGGGGTCGATGTAGCGCTGAACGCCGTCGGAGAAGATGTTCACCGATATGACCGTCACGGCAATAGCTATACCCGGCGCGAGCGCCGAGAGGGGGTGTGTAAAAATAAGGTTCCGCGATTCCTCGAGCATGGCGCCCCAATCACAGTCGGGAAGCTGTACGCCGAGGCCAATAAAGCTCATCGAGGCGAGGTCTATTATCGCGTAGCCTATGTCGAGGGTGAGCTGGCTTGAAAGCGTAGGCAGACAGTTTGGGAGTATCTGCAAAAACAGGATCTTTATGACCGGGCAGCCGCTTGTGCGCAGGGCGTCGACATAGCCCTTGTTCTTTTCGGCGAGGGTCAGCGAACGGGTGAGCCGCGCGGTCATCGGGATATATACGATCCCTATTGCAAGGACCGAATTTTTAAGCCCTCGGCCCAAAACGCCAACAAAGATGAATGCAAGCAGAAGCGTCGGGAAGCTTACTATTATATCCGTAAGGCGGATCATGAGCTTATCGACCGCGCCGCCGAAATACCCTGAAACAAGCCCCATAGGGATACCTATGAGCATAGAGAATATAACTATTGCGAGCGAGCCGAGGATCGTGGTCCTGCCGCCGTAGAGCATTCTTGAAAAGATGTCGCGGCCGTTCTGATCGGTGCCTAAAATGTGCTGAGGCGACGGCGCCTGCAAGGTCGCGGTCAGATCGGTAGCGGTGGGGTCGTACGGCGCAAAAAGCGGCGCAAATGCCGAGACGACTATTACCGCCAAAAGCAGGGCGAATGACACCGCCACGCCGGGAGTAAAGAATCCCGAGGCGTTTTTTTGTTTATTCATCGGGTATCTTCCCCCTTTCCGATCCTCGGGTCCACCGCGGCGGTTAAAATATCGACGGCGGTAGTAAGCAGGAGGAAGAAGAAAACGGTTATCATCGTTATAGCCTGAGTCACGGGGTAGTTTGAGCCCTGTATAGAAGATATCAGCAGAGAGCCGAGGCCGGAAAGTGAAAATACCTCCTCAACTGTTACCGCCCCTACGAGCAGCGAACCTATCTGTATAGACATTACCGAGGCGTACGGAACAAGGCAGCTTCGCAGAGCTTTTCCGAAGACGACCTTTTTTTCGGGCAATCCGCCGGAACGGGCGAACAGAACGTAATCAGAATCGAGCTCGTCTATCATCTTTGAGCGTATGACCCTTGCGCCGAGCGCGAGCATTCCGAGGGCTATGCATATTGACGGCAGAAGAAGCCTTTCCATCATCTCGGAAAATCCCGAGAACGAACCTGTGAACCTGACCGCAGGGGCGGCCTTTGATATTACCGCTATTGCGAGCATCGATACAAAGAACCCCGGACAGCTTACTGCCGCAAGGCAGAACGCCGAGAGAGCGGTATCGGCCGACGAGCCCTGTTTTACCGCGCAGATCACCCCTATCGGCACCGATATCAAAACTGTGATGAGAGAGGACATCAGT
>CANRHA010000189.1 GCA_947630315.1 uncultured Clostridia bacterium | reverse complement strand
GCCGCGAAATCATATCCCCGCACGAGCGAATACCTTTTACCCCCCCCCTGAGTGGCGGCACGCTGTTTTGTTTTTCTATGAATGAGGCACAATCAACCGGATCATTTAAGATAGCATGAGCGAAGCGAATACCTTTTTACAACTGGGCGGCGGTGGCGCGCTCTGTCACTCTCACCTCGGTAAGAGCGCCTCTGATTTCTGATATCTGACTTCTGTTTTCTATTCGCATGAGCGACTCCGCCGCGAATACCTTTTCATCAATGTAGTGTAGCCGCACTTTGTCACACCCACATATAGGAGAGAGTTTCTGTCTTCTGATTTCTGTCCTCTGTCTTCTAATCGGATAGCATTCGCGAAGCGAATACCTTTTTACAACTGGGCAGCGGTGGCGCGCTCTGTCACTCCCGCCCATGGTAGAGCGCTTCTGTCTTCTGATATCTGACTTCTGTTTTCTATTCGCATGAGCGCCTCCGGGAGTGTCTATTCCGCCCGCATTATTCGCTCAATTTAAATCCGTCACCGCAGGTGACACCTTTAAACTCTAACATCTAACTTCTAATACCTATCTTCTTGATGTGGCCATTTTGGCCACATCATCGTCTCCGCCCCATCTTGACAAACTCTCAAAAAGGCGTATAATAAAAGGGCGTTGTCGCACACCTAAAACGAAAGGAAGATAACAATGTCAAAAAAGCCCTACCTAATTACAACTGCGATTGCCTATGCTTCTAAGCTGCCGCATATCGGCAACATGTACGATCACGTTTGCGCGGATATGATCGCGCGGGTGCACCGAATGCAGGGCTATGACGTATTCTTTCTGACCGGCACCGACGAACACGGCCTTAAGATCGAGGAGGAAGCTGAAAAACTCGGCCTCACCCCTAAACAGCATGTCGACAATATTTCATCGGCGATACGCGGCGAGATAGACGGCCTGAACGTAAGCTATGATAAATTCATCCGCACTACCGACGAGGAACATGAAAAATGCCTCCAGAAGGTCTTTGACCGCCTTTATAAACAGGGCGATATCTATAAGAGCGAATACGAGGGCTGGTACTGCGTTCCCTGCGAGAGCTTTTTCACCGAGGTACAGCTCAAAGACGGCCGCTGTCCCGACTGCGGCGCCAAGGTTGTAAAAACTAAAGAGGAAGCCTACTTCTTCAGGCTTTCAAAATATCAGAAACAGCTTGAAGATTTCTTTGAAAACAACGCCGAGTTCATTCAGCCCAAGAGCCGTAGAAACGAGATGCTCAACAACTTCATAAAGCCCGGCTTGCAGGATTTCTGCATCACAAGAACAAGCTTCAAATGGGGCGTTCCGGTAGATTTTGACGCAAAACACATCATCTACGTCTGGATCGACGCGCTCAACAACTATATAACCGCTCTCGGCTACGACCCCGAAAACCCGTCCGAGAACTACAAAAAATATTGGGATAACTGCGTCCATGTAATAGGCAAGGACATTTTAAGGTTCCATTCTATTTATTGGATCGCGTGGCTGATGGCGCTCGGCGCAAAGCTCCCTAAACAGATATTCGCCCACCCGTGGCTTTTATTCGGCGAGGATAAGATGTCAAAATCAAAGGGCAACGTGATCTATGCCGGCGAAATGGTAAAGCGCTTCGGCGCCGACGCCGTTCGCTACTACATGCTCTCAGAAACGCCCTTTGCCGCCGACGGCTCAATAAGCTACGAGACCTTTATCGACCGCTACAACACCGACCTCGCCAACACCGTCGGCAACCTTGTGAACCGCACGGTCGCCATGGTCAATAAATACTTCGGAGGAACTGTTCCCGCGCCCGCGGATAAGGACGCGACCGATTCCGACCTCGAGGCAAAATGCCTTGAAGCGGCAAAAAAATTCTCCGAACACGTCGACGCATACCGCCTTGCCGACGCCGTTGAAGACGTTATAGCCCTTGCAAGACGCGCAAATAAGTATATCGACGAGACCTCGCCGTGGGTGCTTGCAAAGGACGAATCTCAAAAAGCCCGCCTCGGCACCGTCATGTACGAACTCATTGAGGCGATACGCTTTATAGGCGTTCTCGCTTCTCCCATAATCCCCGAGACCGGCGGCAAGATCCTCTCTCAGATAAACACCCCCGTCCGCGATTTTGACAGCCTTTCGGCATTCGGCGGATATTCCGCCGGAACAAAGGTAGGAGAAGCCGTTCCGCTGTTCGCAAGAATAGACGGCGAAAAGATGCTCTCAGAGCTTATAGCCGAAACCGAGGCGCTTAAGGCAAAGGCCGCCGCTGAAGACGCCGCCGAGACCGCAAAAACAGAAGTCGCGCCCGCCGCCCCCGAGATCGACATAGACGAATTTTTCAAGGCCGATCTGCGCGCGGGAAAGGTGGTCGACTGCGAGAAGCTGCCTAAATCCAATAAACTCTTAAGAATAAAACTCGACGACGGAATGGGCGGCCGTCAGGTGCTCTCGGGGATCGCAAAGTGGTATAAGCCCGAGGACCTCATAGGCAGAACCGTGATGTTCGTTGCAAACCTCAAACCCGCAAAGCTCGCCGGAGAACTCAGCGAGGGAATGATCTGCGCCGCCGATATGCCCGACGGCTCGGCAAAGGTCGTATTCCTCGACCCCGAAACCCCCGCCGGAGCAAAAATCAGATAAATGAAGCTCGTTATCATCATCGGCGGAGGTGCCTCCGGAAAGATGACGGTAGGTCAGGAGCTTTGCAAAATAACCGATCTGCGCCTTTTCCACAACCATATGACGATAGACCTTGTAATGCAGATCTTCGGGCGCTTCGATTCCGAAACCATCGGCGCGCTTCGGCAGACGATCTTTGAAAATTTTGCAAAAAGCGACAACTATGGACTTGTTTTTACCTATATCTGGGATTTCTCATCCGCCAAAGACGGAGAGTATATCCGCGGCGTAAGCAAAATATTTGAAGACACCGGCGCCGAGGTGTATCTTGTCGAGCTTGTCGCCGACTTTGAGGAAAGGCTGAGGCGCAACCGCACCGAAAACCGGCTTATCAATAAGCCGGGCAAGCGCGACCTTGATTTTTCCGAGGCGCTTATATATGATGAAAAAACCTGCCGCGTGGAAAGCCTTCCCGGTGAAACAGGCTTTGAAAATTATCTTAGGATCGACAACACGAACCTGCCCGCTTCGGAGGCCGCAAGGCAGATCAAAGAGCATTTCGGGCTGTAAAATGTAAATACAGATAGTTGTGTTATTGAGAGAATCTACAAATGGTATATTATTCTGATGATAAAATAACGGTTCGGGATATGACCGACAGCGACCCCGAGGCGTTTGCAGAAGGTGAGCGCGCTCAGGGCTGGGAGGCGGACGAATCAAAACTGCGAAATCGGCTTAAAGAAAAGGGCCGAGGGCAGGGCGGTCTGCCTTGCCGCAGATTTTTGCGGCGAACCGGCGGGGTATGTAAGCGTCTATCCGAAATATGAACACGGGCCGTTTGCCGGCCGGCTGCCGATGATCGTGGATTTTGCGGTGCTTGTAAAATTCCGCAGGCGCGGAGTAGGCGGAAAGCTTATGGACGTCGCGGAAAAAATCGCCGCAGGATATTCGGACGAGGTCGGACTCGGCGTCGGGCTGAACCCGGGATATGGCAGCGCTCAGCGAATGTACTGCAAGCGCGGGTATATCCCCGACGGCAGCGGCGTATGGTATAAAAACAGGGTTCTTGGGGAATATGAGAACTGCTGCAACGACGACGATTTAGTTTTATATCTATCCAAAAAACTCGGCGGAGACCTTTGACCGCCGACATCTGTCCGTAGCTCAGTGGATAGAGCAATGCGCTCCGACCGCATGCGCGCAGGTTCAATTCCTGTCGGA
>CANRHA010000188.1 GCA_947630315.1 uncultured Clostridia bacterium | reverse complement strand
GACCTCGGCGGCGGCGGAACGGTAGCCGCGTATATCGGCAACATGGATATGGAGGTAGTAGACGTCGGCGTGCCGGTGCTGTGTATGCATTCGCCCTTTGAGATCACCTCAAAACTCGACGTTTACATGGCCTATAAGGGCTTCTCGGCGTTTATAAAGTAATTTAAATATATCTGCCCTCGGAGATTTCCGGGGGCAATTTTTATGCCTGTTTGCGAAATCGACAGTTTTTATGCCTGTTCGGATATAAAATAATTTCGGTGATGGCGGTGGTTGTTTATATAGATGTTTTATGGACTGTCAATACATACATGACATGGCTGATGCTCAGCCTTACCGGCGCGCTAACCCATACCGGCGGCGAGCCGATAAAGCGCGCTTTGGCCTCCGCTATAGGCGGGCTGAGTTCGCTGATAATTCTTATACCCGCCCGGGGAGCCATGGCGGCGCTTGTTATATTGATAAAGCTTTTGTCCTGCCTTTTGATAAACGCCGTTGCCTTTTTCGGAAGATCGGCGAGGCGCATAGCGCTTTTGAGCGTAGCCTTTGCGGGAGCGAATCTTTTGGTCTGCGCGGCGGTGGAATCGGTCCAGCGGCTGATAGGTGCGAATACGGTTGTGGTTTCGGGCGGATATATTTATTTTGACATCTCCCCGGTGAACCTTATACTCACCACCGCCGTGATCTACTTTGTTATCTGCCGCATATCGGCGATGTTTTCATCGAAACTCAGCCGCGCCGGCTCCTACCGCGTTGAGTTTACTTTAGGGCAGAAGCTTTATTCCCTCGACGGCTATGCCGACACCGGCAACAACGCCTGCGATCTGTTTTCGGGGCTGCCTGTGATCATATGCACCGGCGTTGAGATAGTTCCGCGTGGATTTGTGCGCGCGGTGCCGTATAAGACGGTTTCGGGAGAGGGGATTTTATACGCCGCCGCGCCGGAGTGCCTGACACTCACCGACTCCGACGGCAAAAAATATGAGGCGAAAGCGCTTGTTGCGGGCTTGCCCGAAGCAGGGGAGCGCAGAGCGGTTTTCAATCCTAAAATACTTAATTCATAAAAGAAAGGGAATGGTTACAATGAACGGGCTGTTTGAAAAGATAAGAGATTTTATTCTGAGGATATCCGGCGCGGGAAAGGTCGATTATATAAACGGGCCCGACACGCTTCCGCCACCGTTAAAACCCGACGAGGAGCAGAGGGTGTTCGACATGCTTCTGACCGAGCCGAAAAAGGCGCGCGAAAAGCTCATAACCCACAACCTGCGGCTCGTCGTATATATATCAAAGAAATTTGAATCGACCGGTATAGGTGCCGAAGATCTCGTATCGATAGGAACCATCGGCCTGATAAAGGCTGTAAACACTTTCAATCCGGATAAAAATATAAAGCTTGCGACCTACGCTTCAAGATGTATAGAAAACGAGATCTTGATGTACATACGCAAGACGAGTCAGCAGCGCAACGAGATATCTATAGACGAGCCGCTTAACATAGATTGGGACGGCAACGAGCTTTTGCTTTCCGACGTTTTGGGAACCGACGCCGACGATGTCGGCAGCAGGCTTGAAAGCGAGACCGAAAAGCGGCTTTTGATCGAGGCGGTAGAAAATCTCAGCGGCCGCGAAAAGTTTATAATGCAGATGCGCTTCGGGCTTTCGGGCGGCAAGGAGATGACCCAAAAGGAGGTCGCCGATATTATCGGCATATCTCAGTCGTATATATCCCGCCTTGAAAAGAGGATACTGAAAGAGCTTAAAAAGGAACTTGAAACCATCGGCTGAGGCTCTGCCAAATAATGCCTGCGTAAAAACTGAATAGCCTAAGTCTGTAATGGCAATAATTATCACAAAACCTGTTCGGGAGATTGCCATGCAGTACAATAAAGTTGAGATCAGCGGGGTTAATACCTCAAAGCTGAAGCTTTTGAGCGAAGACGAAAAGGCGCGGCTGTTAAAAAAGGCCCGCAGCGGCGACAAGGCCGCCCGCGAGGAGCTTATCGAGGGCAACCTGAGGCTTGTTTTAAGCGTTATACAAAAGTTCATGAACCGAGGCGCTCAGCCCGACGATCTGTTTCAGGTGGGGGTAGTGGGGCTTATAAAGGCGATAGATAACTTTGACCTTTCGCTCGACGTGAGGTTTTCAACCTATGCCGTGCCGATGATCTCGGGCGAGCTGAGAAGGTACCTAAGAGACAACAATTCCATTCGCGTTAGCAGATCTACAAGAGACCTCGCCTACAGGGCGATGCAGGTAAAAGAATCCCTGACCGCCGGCAGCGACCGCGAACCCACCGCCGATGAGATATCAAGGGTTTTGGGCGTTCCGAAATCGGAGATAGTATTTGCGCTTGAATCTGTAAGCGAGCCTATATCAATATACGAGCCGGTTTATTCAAATTCCGGCGATGTCTTATATATGCTCGATCAGCTCGGCGACCGTTCGAGCGACGAGGGCTGGATAGACGAGCTTATGTTGCGCGAGGCGATAATGATGCTCTCGGAAAGGGAGAAGAACATACTGTATTTAAGGTTTTATCAGGGTAAAACCCAGGTCGAAGTCGCCAAGGAGATAGGGATATCCCAGGCGCAGGTGTCAAGGCTTGAAAAGAGCGCGCTTAATAGGATAAAGGCGAAAGTGTGAAAACCGTCGCGGACTCCGTATCCCTCGCCGCGGCGCCTCCATGCTTCGCATTCCGCGCCCCGGCTCACTCGCTCCGTCGCTCCGGTTGTTCTTTATAAAGGCGCCGCCGTGCTGTCGCAGCGGCGGAATTTAAGGGGAAGCCCTCTATCGCAGGGCTCCCTCTTCACCCCCTTCGGAGCTCACTTCTTAAAGGTTTCCGCGACTGCGGTCGCGGCCGAAGGGCGCTGCCCTTTGGATACCCGCCAACCTTTTGATAAAGGTTGGATCGAAAACTTTCAAATTCTCTCCCCATCGACTCTATTATGCTTTTGTGAGTGTCCATTCCGCCCGCATTATTTGCTTAACTTAAATCCGTCACCGAAGGTGACACCTTTAAATTCTAACATCTAATATCTAATATCTAATATCTATGACGTGTCCGTTTCGGCCACATTCATGCCTTTAATTCTGTTGACAAATCAATCCTGCGGTGATAAAATCTTAATAAGCAACCAAAGGAGGAGAAAAAATGAAAAAACTTATCACCGTTTTAACCGTTGCGGCTATGGCGCTCATGCTCGCAAGCTGCGGCGTGGCAAAGCTCCCGACATACGACGAACTCAGGGGCAGCACCTTGGGCGACGTATATGAAAACGAATACCTCGGCCTTAAATTCGTAAAGCCCTCGACATGGACCTTCAGCACCGCCGAGGAAATAGCCGAGATCGCCGGAACCACCGCTGATCTCTTGGAAGAAGGCGGCGTTGAGGAGGTCGAGGTCGGCGACGAATATTTCGATATGATGGCTTCAGACGGCGAGACCGGCAACAACATCAATATTTCTTTGAGGATCGTCGGCAACACCGGCAGCGTAGACTATGACGAGCTTTTGCAGGGCATAGAGGATTCGATAGACGAATATGGCAAGGCGATAGGCTTTACATATGAATTTTCCGACCGCACCGAGACCACCCTCAGCGGAATAACCTTCCACAAGTTCACCGCTACCGCCGATTATCTCGGAATATCCTTCAAGCAGTCGGGCTATGTCGCCCTAAAGGACGGCGTTCTTATAAACATCAACATCACCATCATGGACGAATCGGATATCGAAGCCGTTGAGGCGATGTTTGAGTGACGCGCCGATAATTGCCGTTTTTGCTTGACAACCGCGCCTTGGTGTGTTATAATCATCAAAATTTTAAATTTTACCGACTGTGACGGGAACAAGTAGCCCTCGGTCAGCCGCTTCAGAGAGCTTTCGTTCGGTGTA
>CANRHA010000187.1 GCA_947630315.1 uncultured Clostridia bacterium | reverse complement strand
ATGTGGCTCAACACGCAGAGCTGGGCGGTAATTTCCGGCTTTGCCTGCGACGAAAGAGGAAAGACCGCCATGGAGAGCGTTCACCGCATTCTCAACACGAAATACGGCGTAAAGCTTCTTGAACCGCCCTATGTGGATCACTTCTTCGACGGCGCGCTGATGCACATATTCAACCCCGATACAAAGGAAAACGGCGGTATATTCAGTCAGTCTCAGGGCTGGGCTATCCTTGCGGAATCGCTTTTAGGAAACGGCGACAGGGCCTTTGAATACTTCAAGGAAAGCTCTCCCGCGACAATGAACGACAAGGCCGAGATAAGAGTTATAGAGCCTTACGTTCACGGCCAGTTTGTAGAATCTACCCGCTCGCCGTATGAGGGCAGGGCCCACGTTCACTGGCTCACCGGCACCGGTTCCACCGTTATGGTAGGCTGCGTCGAGGGCATCTGCGGAATGAGGCCGAACGCCGAGGGGCTTATCGTGAGCCCGTCTATCCCGTCGGAATGGAACGGAATGAAGATGCGCAAGCTGTTCAGAGGCTCTTGGCTCAACATCGACGTAGACAACAGCGCTCACGTCAGCTCGGGAGTTAAGGAGCTTTGGCTCAACGGCAAAAAGCTTGAGGGAGACCTCATTCCCGCCGCGGAGCTTAGGGCGACAAACGACGTCAAGGTAGTTTTAGGGTAATACGCAAAAATTATCTGCCCGCTGTCTGCATAAAACGCAGGCGGCGGGTGTTTTAACGCCTTGTGCGGGGAGGGGAACGGAGCATTTTCCTCCTATCTCAGCTTTGCAAAAGCCTGGCAGGGAGTGCCGGGCGTGCGGGTCCGTTACCTTTCAGCGCCGCCGCCCACCCTCGGGCGAAGCCCGCCCGGCCGGAACGGCCGGGCCCCCGCGCGCGGGGCGCGCGGGGTCGGCGCCCGCAGGGCGCCGAGGGCTTCGCCCGAGGGTGGCGGCAGGAGCAGAAGGCTGCGGAAAAACTTGCGCGAAAGTGATTGACTTAGGCACAAGGCTGTGCTAAAATAGCGGGGTAGGGCCGAACCGATGTATGCGCAGAGTCAAAAGGAGGGGCAGCTATGTCAGAGGCACCGCTTGTTTCTATGAATTACCCCGTAATGTGCTACTCAAGGAGCACGCGGCCGGGCATACAGGGCGACTCCGACGTGCCTTTTCACAAGCACGACGGCTTTGAGTTTTACCTGTTTTTAAACGGCAGCGTGAGCTTTTTTGTCGGCGAATCGGTCTACTCTCCGGTCAGGGGAGATCTTTTCATCATCTCGCCTGAGGTCGAACACAGGGCCATAAGCCGCGGCCCTCAGCAGTACGACAGGTTCATTATAAACCTTCGCCGCGACAGAATAAGGGAATTTGCCGCGCTCGATCCCGAACTTATGCAGAGCTTCGGGCAGGAAAACGCCAATCAGGTCAGAAAGCTTCACCTCGGCGCGGAGGACCTCGACGGGTACTGCCGGATAGCAGAACAGCTCTCCTCGGCGGTATACCTCAGAAAACCCTGCGACGACCTTCTCGTCGACGCGTTTTTGACCGAGGTGCTCGTTTTATTGAGCAGAAGGCTCGCCGGAAGCCGCGAGGCTGAAAACCCCGGGGCGGCTCCCGATCTTGTCGCAGAGGTAAAAAACTACATCTTTGAACACCTTACCGAGCAGATCGCCCTTGACGATCTTGCGCAGAAATTCTTCTTCAACGGAAAATATATAAGCGCCACCTTCAAAAAATACACCGGCATGACCCTGCGCTCGTATATCCTCGAGCAGCGCATAATGCTCGCAAAGAGGCTTTTAAGAGAGGGCAGCAACGTCTCGGAGGCTTGTGAAAATTCCGGCTTTTTGGATTACACAAACTTCATCCGCAGCTTTACAAGGATAGTCGGAATGTCGCCGGGAAAGTATTCAAGATGCGCACGCGCGGGAGCTTTCGGCAAATTTTAGCCCCGGCGGAATATATCATAAAGACAGCTCGGGCGGGTAAAGGTTATATACCCCGCCCGAAATCAGAGTCAGGGCGCATTTAATCTGCGTCCGCTTAAAATAATCACGCAAAGGAGCGCGTACCGATGTAAAAATTTCCGACGCACAGTTAAAATTTTCAGAGGTATATTTTTTATTTCGGAGGTAATTTAATGTCTGATTATATAAATGAAATAAACCGCCGGCGAACCTTTGCGATAATCTCGCACCCCGACGCCGGCAAAACCACTCTGACCGAAAAGCTTTTGCTCTACGGCGGGGCGATCGCCCTTGCGGGCTCGGTAAAGGGAAAGAAAACCGACCGCCACGCCGTCTCGGACTGGATGGAGATAGAAAAGCAGCGCGGGATCTCGGTCACAAGCTCTGTCATGCAGTTTGAATACGACGGCTACTGCATAAACATTCTCGACACCCCGGGACATCAGGACTTCTCGGAGGACACCTACCGCACCCTGATGGCGGTTGACTCGGCGGTAATGGTCATCGACGCGGCGAAGGGAGTTGAAAACCAGACCCGAAAGCTGTTTAAGGTGTGCGTAATGCGCCATATACCTATATTCACCTTCATCAACAAGCTTGACCGCGACGCAAAAAACCCGTTCGATCTTCTTGCCGAAATAGAAAGCGAGCTCGGGATATCCACCTACCCGATGAACTTCCCGATAGGCAACGGCGTAGACTTCAAGGGCGTTTATGACCGCGGCGCAAAGAGGATACTCTGCTACGAGCGCGGCGACGGTCAGCACGAGGTCGAGGCCGTAGAGGCCGATATTCAGGACCCGGGGCTCGATTCCTTAATAGGCGAGCGCAACCGCCTCCAGCTTATAGAAGACGTAGAGCTTTTGGACGGCGCGGGCGACGACTTAGATATGGAAAAGGTAAGCTCGGGAAGGCTCTCGCCGGTATTTTTCGGCTCGGCGCTTAATAACTTCGGCGTCGAACCATTCTTAAAAAGCTTTTTGAAGATGGGTTCCGCTCCTCTGCCCCGCGAATGCGAGGAGGGGATAGTCGAACCCACCGACCCCTATTTCTCGGCGTTCGTCTTTAAAATTCAGGCGAACATGAACAAGGCTCACCGCGACCGCCTCACCTTTATGCGGATATGCTCGGGCAAGTTCGAGAGGGATATGGAGGTAGTCCACGTTCAGGGCGAGGGCAGAAAGATGAGGCTCTCGCAGCCTCAGCAGATGATGGCCGAAAACCGCGAGATAATCAACGAAGCCTACGCCGGCGACATAATAGGCGTTTTCGACCCGGGAATATTCTCGATAGGCGACACGGTCTGTTCGCCCGGAAAAAATATCAAATTCGAGGGCATTCCGACCTTCGCCCCGGAACACTTTGCAAGAATACGCCATAAGGACACCATGAAGCGCAAACAGTTCGTAAAGGGCGCCACCCAGATAGCTCAGGAGGGCGCGATACAGATATTCCGCGAACCCGATTCGGGCATGGAGGAGGTAATAGTCGGCGTTGTGGGAATGCTCCAGTTCGACGTGTTCGAGCACAGAATGCGCACAGAATACAACGTCGAGATAATAAACGAGGGCCTGCCCTACCAGTTTATACGCTGGATAGACAGCGAGGGAGTAGACCCCAAAAAGCTAAACCTCAGCTCGGATACAAAGATAGTTCAGGACTTCAAGGGCAACTACCTGCTTCTGCTTACGAGCGAGTGGAATATCCGCTGGGCGCTCGAAAAAAACGAGGGGCTTCTGCTCTCGGAGTTCAACAGGAATTAAAAAAACGGCGGTACGGATTTTGTCCGTACCGCTGTTTTATCATTTTATCTCTTTTACGCCGGTAAGCTCGCCGCTGTCGCTATAAACCGTTTGGACCGAAATCTCCCCGCCGCCGTCGGAGCTGAACACATATATTCCTCCGTCAGGGCTCAAATCGAGGAATTTACTGACCGGCGTGCCGTTGAAGTAAAGCTTCCGCTTGCCGTCCTTTTCCTTATATTCAAGCCCGTATTTTTCATACGG
>CANRHA010000186.1 GCA_947630315.1 uncultured Clostridia bacterium | reverse complement strand
GTGCAATGAAAGCTGGTTTTGTTGCCAATCGGACTTCGCGGTCATAAACGACCGACCGCTTATCCTTTTTTCCTCTTAGACAAAATCAGCGTCCATGTGTGCAGCTGGCAACAAACGATCTCATTATCTTGTCTCCATTGTAAAATTCCTGTTGGGCGTTTCAAATGTGGCAGTACCGTAGAACACGCTTATCCCCTCAGTGATGCCGTTCGCCGTGATACCGCTTTTTTGCGACATGGCCACCCGGCAAAAAACTACAAGGAATATTTTAAAAACGTGTTTGTTCATAAATTCGACAGCTTAACGACGGTCAGCGTTTTAACTGAAGTGCTGGTTATGCTGTTTTTGGTGAAGATTGCCAAAGTTGGTTTAAATCAAATACAAATCTAAAAAAACGCTTTGAAAGCGTAAAATAAAAAATGAACTCCTCGCTGCTAAAATGTAGTGGGGAATATTGCGGTCAATATATGGTTGAATATGCAAAGGCGCCAAGCGTTATTGCTTTAAATTAGAAAATTAAAATTAGTTAGTGACAAGCGAGATGAAATGTGATATAATAAAAGCATCGAAAACTATTCCGCTTTCGCAATCATTCCTGTCATCACCGCTGGTAACAAATGCTGATATAGGCGGAATAATACAACGAATAAGAATTATCAAAAGGAAAATGAAGACGACAACGTATTTTCTCTAAGCAGAATTGTTTTGGTTGTGACGAGCGGATAAAACCTATACTAAAATACGACTAAGTAGAAGAAGGCGACGTATATGAGCAAAAGATATCGCTTAAGTCTGATGGCTTTGTCTTTTGTTACGCTTTTACGTTGGCTTCTGCATTGACAAAAGTTTCGGTTTTATTATTAATGATTTCCGGTTCTCATCAGGCTTACTGCTTCTCGTCCTGCTTTCATTGGTTGATCAGCCATTCTTTTCTAAAGACAGCAACATCTTTGTTAATGCCGTTACCGCCGCATTGTCTCTTCTGCTCGTTCCGGCAGACGATAGATCAGCCGTGTTTTGGGTTTTCCTAACGCTTGTCACTTATCTTATCATCAGCAGCTATCTGTTAATGTGGCTGCGAAACCGGGATTTGAAGCAAGAGAGCGCCCCGGCACAGTTCTTTTCTCGCCTGAATCGTCAGATTGGGAGACCTGAGACCATCTTCTCTGCTTTCTTTCTCTGGGGCGCAGCACGGCAATTCGGGCTAAACTCCGGGCAGTTCAACGCGCTTCTTTGGTTTTGGGCAATTTTCATAGTGCTAAATATACCTGCCCTTGCCGCCACGATAGAGAATCTCTTCAAAATCAAAAAACTGCCGGATTCCCAATTGGCTGTTGGCAAAATATTCGGCGTCCAATCGAAAAACACATTTCTTGTCCAGCTCCTTAACGATCGAAAACAATCTCTGAGGCGCTTTGACTTTGTTGAGTTTCTCTATTCTATTGATGAGAAAGAGCATATCGGCATTATCCTTGACGTTTATCTTTTGGATCAGGCTCAGTGGGTTAAAGTTTTAACTACGCCCGAAATAGACGCTTTATTTGAGAAAACAATAGAAACACATGCTCCGGATTATATTTACGAAGAACCGAATATCTCTGACGACGAGTACATTATTGGACATATTCCGGGTACAAACTATCCTGCTATTATCAACAGGCAGTTGGCCGTTATGCACCATACCGCTATCTTAGGCATTACAGGATCCGGGAAATCCGTGTTTGCACGCAATTTAATTAGGCAGATTGCCAATGATGGAACGAAAGTTATAATTGTCGATCTTACCGGAGAATATAAGGAAAAAATCCAAGGGCTGTCTTCGATCGTTAGCGAAGATGATTCAACAAATATTTCTAATGCAATTGAGATTCTTGCTCAAGAGAATGCTAAGTTTGCAAATCAGCGTAATCCCCGAACAATTTCGGATCAGGAAGAAATCATAAAAAAGGGTTTTAAAGATTCAATTGAGGCATTTCTTAAAGGAGATGCAAATAAAACTGTATTTGAGCTTTCGGACATCACAAACAACGTGACCTCTTTGGATTATACTACAGGCAATTTTAGTACAGATACATAAAAACCTCAGAAGGGCGGTCTGCTCTCCTGAGGTTTATACTTTGCAAAAGGTAATACGTGAAATGATGGTGGAATATCAGCTTTACCGCAAGGGGTCAAGGCGCTGACGTTCATTACCGTGTAACTTTGACTGTCGCATCGCAGTCACAATGAACGTTCGGGCATGCTGTCAGGTCAAGTTCTGTAATGTTATTAAAGAAGCAGGTGAGCTCTGTGAGCATAGTGTTATTGCTTACATCGAGCTTTATAAGATTATTTGCGCTGCAAGTAAGCTCAGTCAGGTTTGGATTGTTGCTGACATCAAGTTCGGTCAGGCTGTTTCCGCTGCATACAAGCGTCATAAGTTTTTCGTTATTTGAAACGTCAAGATTTACGATCATGTTGTTATCGCAATATAATGTATTGAGATTTGTATTGTTACTTACGTCAAGCCCTGACAATTTATTCCAATCACAATACATCTCTGTTAGCGCTTTGTTATTGCTTACATCTAAACTCGCCATCCCGTTTAAAGTGCACCCCAATTTCTGCAGAGATATGTTTGCGCTTATATTGAGCGACGCAAGACCGTTTCCTGAGCATTATAGATCTTTAAGCTTTTTGTTGTTGCTCAGACCAAGCAATATAAACCGATTTTATGAATTTTGGGTCAGGTTATACTCGCTTATATCAAACCTGAACAGCTGCGCATATTTTACTAAATTTTCTATCGATTCCGCTGACGCGTTGCCGGAGTCAAGGCTGAGTTTCAGTATCGACTTAAAGGTGTCAATATTTCTGGGATCCCGCCTGAGCTTTTCGACCAGCAGCGCGTACAAGTACTTTGCGTCAACGGTAATAACATAACCGTTTGGGAATTTAACGGGAATGTCTTTGACATTTCCGCGCTTTACAATAACGCCCTCTACTCCATACCGCTTCAGAATGTTCTTTGCCTGCCCGTTTCCGTGGTCCGCTGCATACGCCAGCAGATCGTTTGCCGCGTAGTATTTAAGCGAATCGCTTCCCTCTCTGTACATCTCTCCCAAAAATGCGTATGCAGATATGCCCTGCGCGGACGGTTCATTTTTGTCTCCCGCTCTTCTGTCAACATACTTTTGGGCATACATTATACTCTTTTCAACGTTTTGACTGTCATCGGTTCCCTTTGCCGCATACTTGGAAAAGATTCTGAGGTAAATCAACGACATCACGGACGCCCCTGCGCTTTCAAGCCCGCTTACCGTTTTTTCCGCTTCGGGGATATTGTCTTCTTTTATATAGCAGAGCGCAAGCATCTCTTTCGACTTGTTGTTCACATTTGCGTTTGAGGAACCGGCACTTATTGAAAAGTAGTGCTTTGCTTCATTTATCTTATCTGACTGATAGTAAACGATACCTTTCAGATGTTCTACGATCGGATTATTATTGTAGAGCGCCTCGGCGCGGTTCAGCGATTCGATCATCTCATCGTAATTGTCCGATTTTACGGAATAGTCTTAGAAATTATAATAGAGGAATATCGACTGAATCTCTCCCGCTTTCGCCGCGCGTTCCGTCCAATACGCCTTTTTATCGGCGTCGTTTTCATAAAATTCTATCAGCGTGCGCATCGCGGGAACGCAGCCTTTATCAGACAGCTTTGTAAGAGTAACTTTGCGAAAGCGTTTTTCATGTGCAGAGTGAAATTCGAGGGCGTATTTTGGCTGGGTGACCGGAAATTTCCGCTCCCTTTGCCGCCACCTTCTGCCCCTACCGCACCCCCTGCTCCCCGCCGCCCCCGCTCCACCTTCATCTGTTTTCTGATATCTGACTTCTGACCTCCGGCAGGGCGAAGCCCGCCCCGCGCTTCGCGCGGGGCCAGCGCGCCGCAGGCGCGCTGCGGCGGCCTCCGGCCGCCGGGGCTTCGCCCGGGGTCTCGGCCAC
>CANRHA010000185.1 GCA_947630315.1 uncultured Clostridia bacterium | reverse complement strand
AAAGCTTTGCCGAGGCCGAGCCTTTATTTCTTATCCCGAGGCCGCAGAGCAGCCTGTCAAGGGAATTTGACCTCGAATTGTCGATGGCCCTTATCAGATTTTCGGCGCTCTTTCTCTTGTAGCCTTCAAGGGTAAGAAGGTCGTCGACCGTGAGCTTATATATATCGGCGATATTCCCGATAAGCCCGCAGTCAAATAGGACCTTCGCCTTTTCCGGCCCGAGGCCGTCTATATTCATGGCCGGCTTTGAGGCAAAATAGATTATCCTGCGCAAAACCTGGGCCGGGCAGTCGATATTTGAACATCTGAGCGCGCTTTCGCCATCATATCTTACGGCCTTTGAACCGCACACAGGGCATACCTCGGGAAGCTTATAAGGTTCGCCGGTGCCGGTGGGCCTGGCAACTCCGAGAACTTCCGGGATAATGTCTCCCGCCTTTCTGACGGTTATCTCGTCGCCGATCCTTATCCCGCGCTCGTCGATGAAATCCTGATTGTGAAGCGTCGCCCTTGATACGCTCGTTCCGGCAAGCAAAACGGTATCAAAAACCGCAACGGGGGTTATAACGCCTGTCCTGCCGACGTTTACCTCGATATCTTTGAGCCTTGTTACCTTTTCCTCCGGCGGGAATTTATATGCTACCGCCCAGCGCGGAACCTTCGCGGTAGAGCCTATCTGCTCGCGGCCCGAGAGGCTGTCGAGCTTTATTACAACGCCGTCAATATCATAAGGCAAGTTAAAGCGGTTTTCGCCTATTTTTTTGATGCAACTTTCTATCTCCTCATATGTGCTTACAAGCGTGTACTCGGGTATGACCTTAAAGCCCATCGATTTCAGGTAGTCAAGCGTTTGCTTATGCGAGGAAAATTCCTTTCCCTCAACGCGCTGAAGATTAAAACAGAATATATCAAGCCGGCGCTTTGCTGCTATCTTTGAATCCTTCTGCCTCAGCGACCCAGCAGCGGCGTTTCTCGGGTTTTTAAAGGGCGTTTCCGAATTAAGCTCCATCTCCTCGGAGAGGGCGGAAAAAACGCTCTTGGGCATATATACCTCTCCCCTTACTTCCAAAAGCGGCAGCGCCTCGGGGAGTGAAAGCGGAACCGAACCGATCGTTTTTATATTTGCGGTGACGTCCTCGCCGACAAAGCCGTCTCCGCGGGTGGAGCCGCAGGTCAGGACGCCGTTTCGGTACTCTAACGAGCAGGAAAGGCCGTCGATCTTAGGCTCAACGGTAAAGCGCGGGTTCTCCGTCAAGGAGGATATCCTTTCAAAGAAATCCCTGACTTCTCCAAAGCTGAAAACGTCCTGAAGGCTGCCCATCTGGACCTCGTGACTAACCTTTTTAAAGCCGGATACCGGCGCGCCGCCCACCCTCTGCGATGGGGAAACTGGGCTTAAAAGCTCGGGAAATTCGGCTTCTATTGCCCTTAGCTCGCGCATCATGGCGTCATATTCAAAGTCTTCAATCTCCGGGTCGTCTTCGACGTAGTATTTTCTGTTGTGATAATTCAAAAGCCGGGTAAGCTCATCTACCCGCTTTTTTGCTTCATTTATTTCCATTTTCTATCTCTCTCAATTCAAATACGCACAGCCCGACGGCACCTCGCCTACTATAACGGTCTGCGCAAGAACATAATCCTGAGCGATGTTGAATTTTGCCGCCCTCGGCGGCAGATATACGCTCACATCGGCGGAAACGCGCATAACTATCTCATGGCGCGACTGGTTTACCCCCACCGATTCAAATGTCGATAAAAGCTCAATATCCGGCACGGCGGTCTCGCTGATCCTGAGATATATAGCCGGGCCGCGGCCGCTGAGAGATATCTCGCCGAAAAGGCTCCCGACCGGGACCCTTATTTTTGCCGAGCGTATCTTATCTAAGTTTTTTGAGAGCTTATCAAGGCAGTCAATCTTCATTTTTGTTATCTCGGCGGTGTTGTATTCGACCGATGTCACCGAGCCTTGCGTATTATATCTTAACCTGACAAGATCGGAATAACCTATCTCGCGCTCCTCAAAAAATTCCGAGACCGTCTCGTTCATTACCTTCTGGACCGCGCTGCCGCCGTAGCTTTCGGCAAGCTCAAGGCTTATAGGTCTTATGCTGCGCTCGGCAGCGCCCGCGATTATAAACATCAGTATGACCGCCGCGATCACGGCGATGATCTTGACGCCTCTGCGGCTGATTTTTAAGCTTTCGGTTCTGTGTCTTCTCAATCTATCGCCCCCGCCCTGATGATATTTTATGTTCATCAGGGCGGAAAAGTGATAAATTTCAATTATTTTTCGGCAATTGCCTTTTTGACGGTCGCTACAATGTTCTCGCAGCTGAGGCCAAATTCTTTAAGAAGATCTGCCGCGGGGCCGGAATGTCCGAACTCGTCGTTTACGCCTATGCGGACAACCTTTACCGGGCACTCGTCGCATACTGCCTCGCAGACCGCCGCGCCGAGACCGCCTATAATGCTGTGTTCCTCGGCGGTGATAATAAGACCGGTCTCCTTTGCCGCTTTAACAACAAGCTCCTTGTCGAGCGGCTTTATAGTGTGAATGTTTATGACCCTCGCGCTGATGCCGTCGGCCTTTAAAGCCTCGGCGGCCTTGATCGCCTCATATACCATCAGACCGGTGGCGATTATGGTAACGTCCTTGCCGTCGACAAGCTGAACGCCCTTGCCGATCTCGAACTTATAGGTAGCGGGGTCGTTGAAGATCGGCACGGCAAGGCGGCCGAAGCGGATATATACCGGGCCGTCATGCAGAATAGCCGCCTCGACGGCCGCTCTGGCCTCGGTGTCGTCGGCGGGGTTGATAACCGTCATGCCGGGGATCGTGCGCATGAGCGCTATATCCTCGTTGCACTGGTGTGTTGCGCCGTCTTCGCCAACGGAAATTCCAGCGTGAGTGGCGCCGATCTTTACGTTGAGATGAGGATATCCTATAGAGTTTCTCACGATTTCATAAGCTCTGCCGGCGGCGAACATAGCAAACGAGGACGCAAACGGAACCTTGCCTGTTGCGGCAAGTCCGGCGGCAACGCCCATCATGTTGGCCTCGGCTATACCGCAGTCGATATGCCTGTCGGGGAACTTTTTCTTGAAGATGCCGGTCTTTGTGGCACCGGCGAGGTCGGCGTCAAGAACGTAAAGGTTCTCGTATTTATCGCCAAGCTCGGCGAGAGCTTCGCCGTAGCTTTCTCTTGTAGCCTTTTTAACTAAATCCGCCATGATTATCCCTCCAATTCGGCAAGCTGCGCTTTAAGCTCAGCCATAGCCTGTTCATACTGTTCGGCGTTCGGGGCCGAGCCGTGCCATGAAACCTGGTTTTCCATAAAGGAAACGCCCTTGCCCTTAACGCTGGTCTGAATGATGACAGTGGGCTGATTCACGACCGTTTCAGCCTCGTTGAACGCCTTTTCTATAGAGTCGAAATCGTGGGCGTCCATGGTGATGACATGCCAGCCGAACGCCTTGAACTTTTCGTCTATCGGGTACGGAGAGCAGACGTCGCGGATATTTCCGTCGATCTGAAGGCCGTTGTTGTCGACAACGGCTACAAGGTTGTCAAGCCTGTTGTGCGCGGCAAACATCGCCGCCTCCCATACCTGACCCTCCTCGATCTCGCCGTCGCCCAAAATTGCGTAGACCTTATAGGTATCGCTTGAAAGCTTAGCCGAAAGCGCCATTCCGCAGGCGGCGGAAATGCCCTGACCGAGCGAACCGGTGGTCATATCAACGCCGGGAATGTGTTTCATATCGGGGTGGCCCTGAAGCCTTGCGCCTATGTGTCTGAGGGTTTTAAGCTCCTCAACGGGGAAGAATCCGCGCTGAGCAAGAACAGAATAAAGCGCGGGAGCGGTGTGGCCCTTAGAGAGAACAAAGCGGTCTCTGTCCTTCTGCTTGGGGTTTTCGGGATATACGTTAAGCTTTGCAAAGTAGAGATAAGTCAGAGTGTCGGCGATCGAAAGCGAGCCTCCGGGGTGGCCGCTCTTGGCGTTATAAACGCCCTCGATAATG
>CANRHA010000184.1 GCA_947630315.1 uncultured Clostridia bacterium | reverse complement strand
CCGACTCTGACGGAAAATACACAGACGACGGCATAGCGATGGGCTTCAGGCGGCTTTCGATAATCGATCTCTCTACCGGCTCACAGCCGCTTTATAACGAGGATCGCTCGCTTGTTCTTACCTTTAACGGCGAGATCTACAACTATCAGTCGCTTCGCGAGGAGCTTATAAAATCGGGGCACTGTTTTTTGACCAGCACCGATTCTGAGGTCCTTATCCACGGCTATGAGGAATGGGGCAAGGATATGCTGCCAAAGCTCAGGGGAATGTTTGCGTTCGTCATATGGAACAAGAACACCCGCGAACTTTTCGGCGCAAGGGATTTCTTCGGCATAAAGCCGCTTTATTACGCAAACATGGGCGGAACATTCATGTACGGCTCGGAGATAAAGAGCTTTTTATATCACCCCGACTTCAAAAAAATCCTCAACGAGACCGCGCTTGAAAACTACCTCACCTTTCAGTATTCGCCCTGCGAGGAAACATTCTTTAAGGGCGTATTCAGGCTTCTGCCGGCGCATTGGTTCACCTACTCTGACCGCGGCTTTGAGACCGGAAGGTACTGGAGCATAGATTTCAACGCCGACGACAGGCCCACCCTTGACGAATGGGTAGAAAAGATATCCGAGACCTTCAAGGATTCGGTAGAGGCGCATAAGATTGCCGACGTCGAGGTAGGAAGTTTTCTTTCGAGCGGCGTTGATTCGAGTTATGTAGCCGCCGTCGCAAACGTAGACAAGACCTTTACCGTCGGCTTCGGAGAAGATGAAAAATACAACGAAATTGGCTACGCCAAGGAGTTTTCAAAGTATATCGGCAAGGAGAATATATCGAAGATAATCACCCCCGAGGAGTACTGGGAGAACTTCCCGAAAATCCAGTACCACATGGACGAACCCCTCGCCGACCCCGCCGCCATAGCGCTCTACTTTGTGTGCAAGCTCGCCTCAGAGCGGGTAAAGGTCGTTCTTTCGGGCGAGGGCGCAGACGAGATATTCGGGGGGTATAACATCTACAAGGAACCCGACGACGTTGCTGTATATAACCTTATCCCCCGCCCGATACGCCGCTGTATCGGAAAATGCGCGGAAAAATTCCCGGCGCACCGCGGGCTGAACTTCCTGATAAGGCGCGGCAAAGACCTTGAGGAGCGCTTTATAGGCAACGCATATATATTCTCGGAAAAAGAGAGAAAATCCCTTTTAAAGATAAAAACCGACGCCCCCGACGCCAAGGAGATCACCAAGCCGTTTTACGATAAGGTAGCCGGGAAGGATTCGGTAACAAAGATGCAGTATCTCGACCTCAACATGTGGATGACGGGAGATATTCTTTTAAAGGCCGATAAGATGTCGATGGCCAACTCGCTCGAGCTGAGGGTACCGTTTTTGGATAAGAATGTAATGGCTCTTGCGCAGCGGATACCTAAAAAATACCGCGTCACCAAGGAAAACACCAAGTACGCCATGCGCAAAGCAGCCCTTGCAGCCTGCCCGCCGCTTACCGCAAACAAAAAGAAACTCGGCTTCCCGGTGCCGATAAGAGTATGGCTTAAAGAAGACGAGTATTACAACAAAGTAAGAGCGGCTTTTGAGAGCAACCGTGCGCAGAAGTTCTTCAACACCGATAAGCTCGTAGAGCTTTTGGATCAGCACCGCGAGGAAAAATACGACAACTCCCGCAAGATCTGGACGGTTTACACCTTCCTCGTATGGCATGAGGTGTATTTCCCCGAGGAAGCGTAACTTGTCAGCCGCAGAAGGCTTCAAATTCCTCGGCGGTTCCGCAGAAAACGTTCATATCAATAAACTTTTCCTCGCCCGAATACCCCGGCAGCCTCTTGCGACCGGTGTACTGCCAGAACGTCCATTTTCTGCCGTCGGGAAGCTCCGGCTTTGACCACACGTCTCTTATCCATATGGGGCAGTCGGGAAATTCGCCGTCAAGGTAGAGCTTGTATGAATCCTCGGTGGCGTAGATTATCGGCGCTTTGCCGAATCTTGACTTTATAGCGTCTATCATATCGCCGAGCTCGCCTATCACTATCTCCTTTTTCTGCGGCGAAACATCGTAGTTTCCGTAGAGCTCAAGGTCTATGACCGGCGGCAGCATATCGCTGTATCCCTCAATTGTTGAGATAAAGTTCCGGGCCTGATCCTCGCCGGTGATGTCAAAGCTGAAAAAGTGATACGCCCCGGCCTTAAGCCCGGCCTTTTGGGCCTCGGCGATGTTGTGATCAAAATATTCGTCTACATACATGTTGCCCTCGGTGGCCTTTATAAACGCAAAGCTTATCCCCTGCTGCGAAAGCGTCCGCCAGTCGATATCGCCCTGATAGTGTGAAACGTCAACTCCCCTTACGGGATAATCCTTAAGATAAAGCGAGTTGGGGATAAATATTCCGGTATATACCGCTCCGGCGTAGCCGAGGCATATCGCCAAAGCAAGCAGAACCGCGGCAAGCGTGAATTTTTTCATAGATTCCTCCTAAAAAATCTGCCGCCCATAACGGACGGCTGAAAAATCACTCTACAATGAATTTTTTCACGCTCTCGACAAAACCGCCGCACTCGTCGGTATGTATGACCATATTCACGGGCTGAGCGAGGTCAAGGCTTAAAATGCCCATTATCGATTTGGCGTCGATGACGTATTTTCCGGAGACAAGGTCAACGTCGTAATCGCAGAGGGTAACGGCGTTGACAAACTCCTTTACGTCGTTTATTGTGCCGAGTTTGATTTTCATGGTAGTCATATTCATATCTCCCGTTGAAGTTTTATTTTCTACAGTATACCAGTCTGAAAAAACGCTGTCAAGAGGTTTTTGGCAACATTTTGAACCGGCGGAAAGGATAAAAAATGCAGGTATATTTTTACACCTTCGGCTGTAAAGCGAACCAGTACGAAACGGAATCGGCAAAGCGTATTTTTGAGGGTGCGGGCTATGCGATTACGGAAAATTCCCGCTGCGCCGACGTTATCGTCATAAATTCATGCACCGTTACCGCGCAGTCTGACAGCAAGACCCGCAAACTTATCCATCGGCTTCGCCGTGAAAACCCTCCGGCGGTGATAATTCTCTGCGGGTGCTTTCCGCAGGCTTTTTCAAAACAGGCCGAGCTTATCCCCGAGGCGGATATAATCGCAGGGGCGACAAACAAAAGCGCTCTGCCGGGACTTGTAAAGCGGTTTATTGAAACGGGAAACCGGGTCGTGGATATCCCTAAAGAAGCCGTGAGCGAAAAGTCCGTCGCGCCGTCATTTTACAGCAAGACCCGCGGGATAATCCGCGTTCAGGACGGCTGCGACAGGTTCTGTACCTACTGCATAATCCCCTACGCCCGCGGCAGGTCGCGCTCAAAGCCGCTTGAAGATATCGCCGCCGAGGCCGAATCTTTGGTAAAATCGGGCCATAGGGAGATAGTTGTCGTGGGGATAAATCTTTCGGATTACGGCAGAAATTCAGGCTCAGACCTCGCCGACGCGGTCATGGCGGTTTCAAAAAGCGGCGCGGAGAGGGTCCGGCTCGGTTCTTTGGAGGCGGACGAGCTCAGCGGGGAGATAATCAAAAAACTCGCCGATATACCCGCGCTCTGCCCTCATTTTCACCTTTCGCTTCAGAGCGGCTGCGATAAGACCCTCAAAGAGATGCGCAGAAAATATGACAAGGAAAAATACTTTACGCTTGTTAACCATTTGCGGGAGCTGTTCCCCGGCTGCGCCATCACTACCGACATCATGGTGGGCTTCCCGGGCGAGACTGATGAGGACTTTGAAGAATCGCTGAATTTTGTAAAGGAAATAGGCTTTACAGATGCGCACGTCTTCCCCTATTCCCGCAGGGAGGGAACCTTAGCTGCAAAGCGCGCCGATCAGGTTCCTCAGCGGATCAAGGAACAGCGCGCAAAAATAATGTCGGAAGCAGTAAAGATAAGCCGGGAGAGCTATCTTGAATCGATGATAGGCGGCATTCAGACGGTTTTGTTTGAGCGCGAAAAGACCCCCGATTTTCATCAGGGGCACACGGCTAATTATTGTACTGTCAAGGT
>CANRHA010000183.1 GCA_947630315.1 uncultured Clostridia bacterium | reverse complement strand
GCGGCCCTCCGGGCCGCCGGGGCTTCGCTCGGGGCCTCGGCAGAGAACAGAAGTCAGAGGTCAGAAGACAGAGGCGGGAGGACAAGGGCGGCGGATAGCAGGAGCTTGCGGTAGGGCAGAAGGTGGCGGCAACGGTGGCAGAAGGTTGCGATGTGTGCGCGTGACTTTCGATTGCTTGCAAGCCCTGTAAAAGCTTTTCTGTTTTCTGACATCTGATTTCTGACTTCTACTTGCACCCCTCCCCCTCCCAGCCCATGCAGAAAGCTATGGTTCAGCATCGCCCCCTCCCCTCGAGGGGAGGGGGCAGGGGGCAGGGTGACCGTATAGTAGTTAGAGATTAGTTGTTAGTAGTTAGTTAATGTGGGTGCTGGAGAGAAACAAAAATATGAAGGTAAGCGAATACCTTTTACCCCCGCCCCCGGCGTGGCACGCCCTCCCAAGTCTGCACTCGGCGGTTCCCCTCCCCATAGGGGAGGGGATAGGGGTGGGGCGACTTTAAATAGTATTCGCGAAGCGAATACCTTTTCATCAATTGAGGGTGGTCGCACTCTGTCGCTCCCGCCCCGGAAAGGGCAATCTGTCTTCTGCTATCTGTTTTCTGTTTTCTCCTCGGATAGCATGACCGGCTCCGCCGCGAATCCCTTTTTCACCAATGTAGGGTAGATGCAGTCTGTACCGCCCGCCCATGAAGTTTCTCCTCTAACATCTAACATCTAATATCTATCTTCTTGATGTGGCCGCTTTGGCCACATCTCTGCCCGCCCCTCCTTGCATTCCTCCCCGGTTCGTGATACAATATAAAATACAGTCTTTTTCGCCGGAGGTGACAGTGTGTTTTGCAGAATTAACGGGGCGGGGCTCAACGGGCTCAATGCCTACCCGGTAGATGTCGAAATAGAGCTCAGCCGGGGGATCGAAAGGTTTGACATCGTCGGACTTGCCGATGTTGCGGTAAAGGAATCGCGCGAGAGGATAAAGGCGGCGTTTCGCTCGTCGGGGATAAAATTTCCGGCGGCCTCGGCGGTTGTGAACCTTGCCCCCGCCGACATCAAAAAGAGCGGCTCGTTCCATGATCTTCCTATAGCGGTGGCGGTTTTGGAGGCGATGGGCGAGATACCCTCGGGTCTTGAAGATTCGGTATTTATAGGCGAGCTTTCTTTGGGCGGCGAGGTAAGAGGCGTGAACGGCGTTCTGCCGATGACGATTATGGCGCAGAAGACCGGCCTGCGCAGGATATTCGTTCCGGAGGAAAACGCGTATGAAGCCTCGGTGGTAAGCGGCATCGAGGTGTACGGCGTCCGTGATCTCAGGGCTTTGTGGGAGCACTTGAACGGCACGAATCTCATAAAGAAGATGCCGCCGTATGTGCGCCGGCCGGAGAGCTATGTCGATCATCTTGATTTTGCCGATGTAAAGGGCCAGAACTTCGCGAAAAAGGCCCTTGAAGTCGCCGCCTGCGGAGGGCATAACGTAATAATGATCGGCTCGCCCGGCTCTGGAAAAAGTATGCTTGCAAAGAGAATACCCTCTATCCTGCCCGACATGACCTTTGAGGAATCGATAGAGACCACAAACGTTTATTCGATCGCCGGGCAGATAGACAAAAGTGCGCCGCTCGTTGTAAAGAGGCCGTTTCGTTCGCCGCACCATACGGTTTCAACTGCGGGCCTCACCGGCGGAGGGGGAATCCCCCGCCCCGGGGAGATATCTCTTGCCCACAACGGCGTACTTTTTCTTGATGAGCTTGCGGAGTTTCAGCGCTCCACCCTCGAGGTGCTGCGCCAGCCGCTTGAGGACCAGAAGGTATCTATAAGCCGCGCCTCGGGAACCGTGACCTACCCCTGTTCAATAATGCTTGTCGCCGCGATGAACCCCTGCCCATGCGGCTACTACGGCCACCCGACAAAGAATTGCAGCTGCACCAAAAAGCAGGTCGCGCAGTATCTTTCAAAGATATCAGGCCCGCTGTTGGACCGCTTCGATCTTCATATAGAAATAGCTCCCGTGGCCTACGAGAATTTATCTTCCGAGGCCAAGGAGGAGCCGAGTTCGGCGATACGCGAAAGGGTACAGCGCGCCCGGGATATTCAGAACCAACGGTTCAGGGGCACGGGGATAAGCTGCAACGCAAGGATAACCCCGGACATTATCAGGGAGGTGTGCCCGCTGACGCCCGACGGCGACGCGCTGCTAAAAGATGTTTTTGACCGGCTCGGGCTTTCGGCGAGGGCCTACGACAAAATATTAAAGGTCGCGCGCACCGTCGCGGACATGGACGGCGCGGACAGAATAAACCGCCTGCATATATCTCAGGCGGTAAGGTACCGGACGCTTGATAGAAAGTTTTGGGCGGATAGGTATTAGATGTTAGATGATAGATATTAGAGAAAAGATTTTGGTTGACAGCTATATAACTAAGGAGGACAATTATGACTGGTGAAAAGATTCAATCAATTTTCCGCGATACCGCGTATGTGCGCACGGGCGGAAGCGGCGCCGAACTCAGGACGGCGCAGTACCTTGTCGAGAGATGCGGCGATTACGGAGTATCCGCAAAAATCTGGCCGTTCAAGGTCGACATGGCCGACGTTAAGAGCGCCGAACTCATAGCCGACGGCAGAAAAATACCCTGCAAGGGATATCTTTGCTGCGGCTCGGGAGAGGTGGAGGCCGAGCTTTACTATCTGCCCAACACCGACAAATGTTCCCTTGCCGGCTGCCGCGGAAAGGTGGTAATGATAGACGGCTACTTAGGCTATTGGACATACCATGACATTTTGGACAACGGAGCCGTCGGATTCATCACCTACGACGGCGACGCGAACTATATCGACAGGGATATAGACCGCCGGGAGCTTAGAAGCTATGTGTCAGAGGGAAAGAAAATTTTAGGGGTAAACATCAACGCCAAGGACGCTATAGAGATCATAAAAAGCGGCTGCAAGACGGTCAGGATAGCAATAGAGCAGGAGGAATATGAGGGCGAGAGCCGGAACGTTATAGCCGAAATACCCGGCGAAACGGACGAAACGGTCGTTTTTACCGCTCATTATGATTCGACCTCACTCTCTCAGGGCGCTTATGACAATATGTCGGGGTCGATAGGCATTCTGGCGGCGCTTGAAAAATTCTCGTCCGTAAAACCCCGCAGAACCTTGCGGTTTATCTGGTGCGGTTCTGAGGAAAGGGGCCTTTTGGGCTCCAAAGCCTATACCGCCTCTCTTTCGGAGGAGGAGCTTAAAAAGATCGTTTTAAACATCAACCTCGACATGATAGGCTCGGCGATGGGCAGGTTTATAGCCTGCTGTTCCTCGGAAAATAAACTCGTCAACTATATTGAATATTTTGCCTGCGAGTACGGCTTCGGGATATCATGCAGGCAGGACGTTTACTCCTCGGATTCGACGCCTTTTGCCGATAAGGGCGTGCCGAGCCTGAGTTTTGCCCGCCTTGCGCCTCACAACACCGCGACAATACACAATTCATACGACACCGCCGACGTTATGAGCGCGGAGCAGATGAAAAAGGACATCGACTTTATCAACGCCTTTTCGGAGCGGATGATAAACGCCGCCGCCTTCCCGGTCGTGCATGAAATTCCCGACGAGGTAAAAAAGAAGCTCGACTACTACCTCCTCCGCGAGAGGGAGAAGAAGTAACCGAGGCGGAAATCTGCGTAACAGCAGGCGAGGCCGGGCGAAGCCCGCCCCGCGCGCGGGGCCAGCGGTAGCTTCGCTGCCGCTGCGGCGGCCGGAGGCCGCCGGGGCTTCGCCCTGCCAGAGGTCAGAAGTCAGATATCAGATATCAGAAAACAGATGTAGGTGGGAGCGAAGCCGGCGGACAGCAGAAGCTTTCGGCAGCATTGGCGGAGCCCCCGTCCGCCGCATTCTGTCACGCAAGCCCATAGCCGAGCGTTCTAACACCTATCCTCTAATACCTAACGTTCTAAATGAGGTCAGAAACCAGCCCCGGGAGGACAAGTGTGGCGGATAGCAGAAGCTTTCGGCAGCATTGGCAGAGCCCCCGTCCGCCGCGTTCTGTCACGCAAGCCCATAGC
>CANRHA010000182.1 GCA_947630315.1 uncultured Clostridia bacterium | reverse complement strand
GACCTATCCCGCCGCTGCCGCCGGTGATGAGGGCGACTTTGTCCTTTAAGAGTTCGGGGGCGTTGATTGGGGAGGGAATAGGGATCTTCTTTTCTTCTTTGAAAAGCATTATTACAAATCTGATTACTTTCTTCATTTGCTTAAGCATAAATGTAATCCTCTCCGGTATTGTTCATTTTAAATGCACACGATTCATTGAATATCAGAACTTGGTAATCTAAATCACAAGTTAGGATCATAACAAAAAGAAACATTAAACGAATGATTTCGCGGCAAATTTATGGCAACACCTGTTTTCAGCCCCTGCGGTTTGTCATCATTGATAATAATACGCTCCCCATAAGGCGCGCCGAAGATAATATAATCATACCTTATTCCTCTTTTTTTGAAAAAAAGTTCAGTGATTTCACGATATTCCTCCGTTCGGGATGTAATAAATATAATCATATCCTGTTCCGGAATTGATTTGAGGAACGCTTCCGCACCGGGTAAAAATGTGTCCTCTCCGTCTGTTTTGTAGCCATTATGTATGACGAGGGTGCCGTCAATGTCCAATATCCATGTATGCCCCAAAGTCGAAAGTGTAAGTTTATTCTTCTTCATGCCGCAAATGCGCTCCTATCGCTCCGCCCGGGTGATTGGGCATAAAATCCTTTTCCAGCTCAAGCCCCAGCGATTTCTTAAGCTCCATCGCTATTGTCTGCAAGATAATTAAATAAAGAGTCGTCGAATTATTTGGCATTATATTCCATATATCGCCCTCGTGTTCAAGATGAATGATAAGCTTTTTATCCATCTTCTTGGCAAGAGCTCCGTTTTCTTCAAAGCTCATAAGCCAAAGATCTACGTCCTTGCGTTGTTTTAGAAGATCGGCAAGATATACCGATTCGCTTGTAGAACCACTCTTCGTAAGAATAATCACCAAATCTCCGGGTTTGACCATGCCCATGTCGCCGTGAACCGCCGAATTGGTATGCAAAAAGCCCGCGTTAAGTCCGAGCGACAGCATTGTTCCGACAAATTTATCGCATATAGGAACATTTTTGCCTAAGCCCGATACTATGATTTTATGATTTGAAAGTATTGTCTGCTTGCACTCGCCCAAAAGCTCGTTAAGAACATTTCTGTCAATAGATTTTAAGGCATCCTCGATGATCGTCATATCATCTCTGAAATAGTTCCATACTGTCTTTTCTTCAAAGGCTCTTAAGGCTTCTTCAAAATAGTAAAGACCATTATAGAACGCTCCGCAGATAGAATCGTAATCTTCCCAGGCATATGTAGTCAGACTGAGCCATATTATTGAAAGAAGAAGCTTCATCTGCTCGCGCGTTACTTCGCCTTTCAGAAGCTCAAAGAAATCGTTTTCTAAGCTCTCCCACTTGTTTGAAATTATGTCAAGCTGAATACTTGATTCGCCTATTGTTAACGAAAACTTTTTTAGATTAAACTGATCATAATTGCTGCAAAGAGAATAGTACAGCTTGACCCAGTCATAGGCAGCGTCGCCGTAGAGCTCTGTATGACCGAAATACCCCCTCGGGTCTATCATAACCGGACTGCCGTCCTCACGAAGCATCATATTGCTGAATGTGCAATCGCCGTGAAGCAGAACGAATTTTTCGGGAAGATACTGCATGACAAGCTTTTCCAGCTCTTCCTGATGATAAAAGACATTCCTGCAAAGCCTTCCGTTTATCATCACCGTCTCGTTATTTGCCATCGGAACAAGCTCTCTGACCTTTTTCAGGCGGTCGAATGTTTTATCAAGATATGCCTCGCGGTAGCTGTCGGCGTCAGCAGGCACAGATTCTACCGAATGGAGCTGCTTTAAGGAATCAACTATTCTTTTTAAGATGCCACATTTTCTTTCTACTGAGCAGTCCGACATCTCATAGATATTCTTGCCCTTGATCCTCTCCATACACAGAGGCTCATAAGAATATATTTTCGGGATATTATCCGTAAGCCCCCTGTCGTTCAACTTCTGATACCACATGGTCTCATACTTTGCAAGCTTAATCCCCTGCTCGTCGTTGGGGATCTTTTTGACCGCGTCGTCAGTTATTTCCATAGAATTAAAGGGCCTGCAACGAGAGGTTGGCAGTTTGCTCCACTCGCTGTATAGGCCGTATTCGTGAGTTCGGTAGAGCGACTGTTCATAAAATACGATCTGCTGATCTTTCAGATATTTAACAAATTCGCCCTCGTCGGGAACATTTTTCAGAACGGACTTGTCCTTAAAGATAAAATGTCCTGCAACACCGCAGGTTACGGTTCTTTCTTCTTTAAGCTCACCGTGTTCATAACGCCACCTGCACGGAAAATCCCTCGAAATGCCTATAACGTTATTCTCGGTATCCGGGATCTCGTAATCCTCTGGCAAAACAAGGTCGCACCAAATTAGCATAAACCGCTCGTTTTCGGGAATATAGGAAAGCGCTTCAGAGAGGCCGGCGCAGGTACCGTTTTTACCCGTTGCACAGACAAGGCTGATGTCATAGTCTCCGCCGAATGCGGCAAGATACTTTTTCAAAACGTCATATTTATAATCTCCGATGACGATGAATTTCTTGTCGGGAAACTGCTTGAATAAATGAAAAATCATCGGGAGATTGTTGACGGGAACAAGCGCTTTCGGCTTGTTGCGCGTCAGAGACTCCATGCGCGTTCCCTTGCCGCCAGCTTGTACGATTATGTAATCCATTTTCATCGCTTTCTATCCCCTATCATTTATCATCTTAATCCTTGAACTTCTTTTCGTTGTACATCTTCATCTGGCGGTAAAGCCTGAGTTTTTTTCTGCCGGACAAAACGTCGTCAAGCAATTCCTGAAGTTCAGCTTCAAGATCTGAACGCTGCGTAGACAATATGGCAAGGCGGTTCTCACAATCTTTCTTAAACTCGCTGCTGACGTCTTCGCGCACGAGCTGCTCTTTCATATGATAAATTTTTAATTCATTTATGCTGAGCTTATCTATAAGACTTCCTACTGTTTCCATAATGATTCCTCCGATTATTTGCTTACTTTGTCAAGAACGATCTCGTCAATTTCCTCAATAAGATCGTTTCTGTGCTGATTAAGCGGGTTGATGTTTCTGATGGCTTTGAGGACGACGTCGTCCTTTTGACTGCGGACCTTGTCCTCCTCATGCCACATCTCGGTGTTTGTGATGACAAGCTCTCTCACGACCTGCTCAATATCGTCGCGGTGCTCGTTGAGCGGCCTTATCCTGCGGATTTCGTCTGTGACTATTACATAGTCAGAAGGGCGATCTTTGCTTTGAGCGTGCCAGTCAGAGATTGTTTTCTGAACAAGCATGGTAATATCTTTTGATTTAACTACTTCCATAATTCTGCTCCTTTATCCTTTTGATTTGCCTATTTTATTTTTGATGCCGTTTAAAAAACTGTAGACGGCTTCATTTTTAAGCGCTATTTCTATAACAGCGTATACTGCGACCGACAAAGCTATAGTTGATACAACATACAGCGCATTATCCGTAAACATGCGCTTAGTAATTTCATTTACAAGCACGATTCCGACGCACCCGGCGCCTACTTTAATATAGGTTTTTAATTCGCCGGAAACTCCGCTCATTTTCTTTCCGCATATCACGCTCCATAAAAGAGTGCACCCTTCCGCCAAAAGCGTTGTAAATGCGGCCGCATTCTCCTGCCACTTTGGAATAAGTACTAAATTGAGCACCAGATTTAATACCGCACTAACTACGGTAACTTTAAAAACCTCGCCCTCTTTCTTCATCGGAACAAGTATGCATTGACCCCAAAACCATGCTGCCATACACATGAACAACGCTACACCGAGTATTGCCAACGAAGACGACGCATCAGCATATTCCGGGCCGGAAACGAGCAAGACTATCGGTCTGCTGAGTATGATTATTCCCGTAATCGCAGGAAGTACGGCGGTAATAAGCGTGCTGTAAATATCCTTTGCAGTTTGTCTAAATTCATCAAGCCTACCCGTACCGAATTGCGCGGACAAACGGGGTATAGATACAACTAAAATGGTAGACAACAGGCTTTTTACCACAGAATATATTTTTGTGGAAACAGAATAGATTCCGACACTT
>CANRHA010000181.1 GCA_947630315.1 uncultured Clostridia bacterium | reverse complement strand
GGGCTTACTGTATTTGCGGGGCTTAGGCAAATGGAGCGCCTGCAAACCGCACAGGTTTTGGCTGCGGATTCCGCTTCTGCGCTCTCGGCGGGTGATGTTGAAACGGCTCTTGATAAAGCCCTCTCCGCGCTTGTCGATGATCCCGGCGCGTTTGACATCCCCTACACACCGGAGGCTCAGCTTGCCCTGACGAACGCTCTTGGCGTATATGATTTGTCTGACAGATTCAAGCCTTACGCGACAATTGAACTTCCCGCTGCGCCGTTTAGGGTCATAAAAAGTCCTGACGAGACTGAGCTTATAGTCACATATGCTTATGAACTGGCGATTTATGACATACAGTCGGGCGAGCAGATTGCCGCGCTTCCTACGCATGAATCGGCGCTCTGCGAAGTCGAATTTCTTTCCGATAACGTGATCTTATATGCCGGGTCAGACGGCCTGACGGCATATGACATTTCTTCGGATAAAACGCTTTGGACGGCTGATCCCGCTACTGCAATAGCCGTTTCTGGCGACAAGACTATGGCGGCGGCTATATATAAAAACGAGAGCAAAATAAACTTTTATGATACATCAACGGGCAAGCTGATTTCATTCCGAGAACTTGACGGACATCTCAATATCCCCGAAAACGACCGATTTGCCGACGCCATGCGTGACGTATTTGAACTGAACAGCGACGGCAGCAGGTGCGCGGTCAGCCTTACAGACGGGGCGCTTTGGGTGCTTGATATCTATAATAAATTTAACGATCTATATATCTATGAAACTTCGGATTTCACAGTGTTTGACGGCGAATTTGCAGGCGATGTTTTCGCTTATTCCGCATACGGAAGCAAATCGGTTTTCGGCATGGTAGATGTTAATTCCGGCAAAAAACTTGGAGAGCTGAATGCAAATTCCCGGATTTTTGTTTCAAACCATGCCGGAGAAATCTACATAACTCAAAACGATACGGTTGTAAAAATCGATGTGGAGACCTTTGGACAGTCGCCCGCGGCATACACCGAAAACAAGGACGTCACGGCGTTTGACGTTTCGGAAAAATATGTTATTTCCGCAACAGATGACGGATTTTCGGTATTCAGTCTCGGCGCGGGCCTTGTTCAATCTGAAAAGCGTGAAACGTCTCCCGATTTCGTAATCACCGCCGAGGATTATATTGCCCTTGCAAACCGAAACGACACCGTAATCGAGCTGATGAAGCTGACGGATTACGGCGAGGCAAAGCTTTTGGATTACGACCCGAGAATAACGCATAGTGAGGCTCGGCTTGCTTCTGACGGCTCGGTTATGCTCTTCAGCGTTAAGACTTTCACGATTCTTGAACCCGACGGCAGCGTGCATATGAGCTTTGATCTGCCGGACAGCGATAAGATTTACGATCAGCAGTATCGCCACGACGGTGATTATCTTGAGGTGACATATTACAGCGGCAAGGTAGTGAGCTATTCCGCAAAGGACGGGAAAATCATATCAGAGACCGAGATCGCGGCTCCCGATGAAAGTCTTGAGGAGCAGTTTGAAACCGAAAAATATGTTATAAACGCTCCTTTGCATGGCGCTCCGGAAGTCATAAGTAAAAAGAACGGCAAAAAAATCGTCGAGCTGAGAGCCGATGATTACCTGACATACATAACCGAGACCGACGGATACATTATAGCGCAATATGTGCGGACTGACGGATATTTCTACGGGGTGCTGATGAATGAGGATTGCGGTGAAATAGCGATTCTCCCGTATCTGTGCGATATAAGCGGCGACAGACTGATCTATGACTTCCCGGACGGAAATATAAAGACTTCGCCGATCTACAGCCTTGAACAGCTAAAGGAAACTGCAAAAAATTACGGTAATTAAGCGTTAGCTTAGTTTATAGATTCACAACTATATTGGAAAGGACGGTTTTTGAAAAATGAAAACCAGAAAGCTAATTGCACTGCTTACGGCGCTGCTTATGACGTTCTCGTTATTTGCAGCTTCGGCATCCGCTGCGTATGACGACGGGGGATTTTCGGTTATGAGCCTGCTTCCCCTTGAAGCTTACAGTGTTAATGTGACCATTGACCGTACTGTGTCAATGCCGTATGAGCTTGTTAATGAGCCGCGGTATACTGTCTACGTCAGGGAGTTACTCGCTGACGCGCTCGCAGAATACGGAGTGACGGAGCCGCCGGAATACGTCGGATATTCCACCTCAAGCTCGATAACTGCTTATCAGCTTATTGGCTGGAACGATAAGCTGATTCTCAGCAACGGTTCTGATACGCTCTATTTTGTTTCAAGCGGAGATCAGTTTGATCCCGACAGCAAGAGGATTACTGTTAATGCCGACATAATAGACTATTACAGAGGTACCTATATACGCGATCTGAACACGGATACACCGGAAAACTTTAATCCGAATATGGTTCCTCCTATCACATACGGAGAGATTCTCACACCGACTCTTGTTGAGAAGAAAATTATTCCTGAGGGCGGACAGTATAACGGTTCGGTAAAGGTCGGAATAGGTACCGACCCTGAAGAGTTGGAAGATATTCTTCTTACGGATACATTTGAGTGTTCGGAAAGTGAGTACTTTACTTTTATCCTTGATGACGGTCTCGGCACCGATCAGAGCTATAAGAGAGTGCTGGTGTATTTCGAGTATGACGACCCGTATCTGAAATTCTTGAGGAATCGCAGCTATAATATTAAAACAGCCGACGGTAGGATTACCAACAAAGGCGGCAACAAAAGCTCGAGCACTTATATGGACAGCGAATTGCAGACGAGAATATACAGAACCAATATAACTGCCGCTGCATATGACTTTGAAAATGGCGCCGAGCCGTACATAAGTCTCGGATTTTCTTCACTTAACGGATATACGGTGCAGGTTTATGATGGCCTTCATTCCGATGTCGCCGAGCTCACGCCCGAGATAGATATAACAGATTCCATCATCGGCGAAAACCAAGTTCGGCTCAACTATGCCGATGTGCCTCAGAACAGTCAAGCAACTGCGGTATGGAGCATTGATATTACATATCTTGTGACACTTGAAAACGGCAGCACGTTCTTCGTACCATGCAAGATAAATGTCAATCTCTTTGAGAACCGGGTCAATATTAGAATTTTGAATAGTAGTAGTATGAGACGCTTCTTTTCAACCCCGGAAATGCTTCCTGCTGAGTACCCCGGCGGCTATCCCGCTAACTTTCTCGACTGGTATGACTGTGATTGGTCAACCGATATAAATAAACTATCCGTTATTGCTGAGGGCTCATATACCAACTATATTATGAATGCGAGCAGCAGTGCGAGTGGCAATATAATAGCCGCATATCAGGGCCATTATGACTATGACACAGCGCTTCCCGGAGCCGAATCGCGAAATATCGTGAATGAGCTGTTCTATCAGGAATACTACAGCATAGATTTCACCAACGTCAAGGATACTCGTACCGTGTACTATCCGGCAGGAGTCAATGAAGAAGGCGTTATTGAATGGGAAGAGTGGAATCTTGTAACCATCGAGTTTTCCGTCTTTGATGCCTATGGAAAGGTATATCACCCCGAATGCAAGTGCGCATATAAGATATATGAGCCCTTGCCGGAAGAACCGGAGTATCTTTCAGGTTCGACAGACTTCTATGTGAATTATCTCGGCAAAGAGCCGACGGTACTCGGACAAACCGGCAGCGATAAAACACCCAGATACAAAATCGAGGGAATTTCAAAAGAATATGACAGCTACTATAACAACGGCTACAGGACATACCTTGTCGACGATCCGGAAGGTACTCTTACGGACGGAACCGTCGTCTATCCTAATTTCGGCCCGACGGACGAAAACATATCCGTATATCTCAACGGAGAGCAGGATAAGAACGGAATTTTACAGGAGAGCGGAGTAAGTCCTATCACCTATGAAAACGGAAAAACATGGCTATATTCCGCGTCCGCCGAGGACAAAGAACACAGCCAAAACTACTATGTTACATTTGTCGCACCGCATAAGGGCGGTTCAAAGCTGTTTGTGAACGCCGCCGACAGCGAATACAGCAAAAACGACAATGGCGAAATCACGCGCGAAGTGGTGTTAATGAACACA
>CANRHA010000180.1 GCA_947630315.1 uncultured Clostridia bacterium | reverse complement strand
GAGAGAGGGAAGAAGTCGACTCCCTCGCGGGGCTTTACCGAGGCGGTAACGTTGCACATCACCGTGGTTTCGCCGTATCTGACCCAGCAGGAGCCGTTGGCCAGCTCGCTGGTTTTGCCGGTCTCGACTATAAGCGGACGGCCGGCGAAGGTCGTTTCAAACCTTCTGTACTTGTCAAACTGCTTGATTTCTGACATTGCCATGTTTTTTATCCTCCTTGAAAATATTCTGGCGGTGTATTTTCAAGCAGAGTCTTAGCAATAAATTCGGCTGCCGTAAACTTCGGCAACTCAACTTATTACTAAAAAACAGTGCCCGAAAATACATCACAAGGCAGAAGCAAAAGCCTCTGCCTTATTGAGCGGTGTTACTTTCTCAGGCCGAGCTTTTCAACAATTGCTCTGTAGCGCTCGATGTCGGTGCGCATGAGATAGTTGAGAAGGTTGCGCCTGCGTCCGACCATTTTCAGAAGTCCTCTTCTGGAGTGGTGGTCGTTCTTGTGAACCTTAAGATGTTCGGTGAGGTCGGCGATTCTCTTTGAGAGAATGGCGATCTGGACCTCGGGTGAACCGGTATCATTCTCGGAGAGCCTGTTGGCCTCGATGATAGCGGTTTTTTCATCTTTCAGAAGCATTATCTCTACCCCTTTCGTAAATTTTTATCCGTCAAACATAGGCTGCGGCGGGTAAGATCCTAAAAAAAGGCGTTGCCCGCAGTCTGCGTAAGCGGTACGGCTCAAAGAGCCTTCAGTATTCTATCACAATTTTTCGGATTTGTAAAGCCCTTTTTTGAAATTTTACTTCCCCGCAAAAAGTTTTGCCGCGGTAAGGGCGTTTCTCATCAGCATGGCGATAGTCATAGGCCCTACCCCGCCCGGCACCGGAGTTATATACCCCGCCTTCGGCTCGACGTTTTCAAAATCAACGTCGCCGCAGAGCTTGCCGTTTTCGTTGCGGTTCATGCCTACGTCTATGACCACGGCCCCTTCCTTTACCATATCCGCAGTTATGAGCTTTGCTTTACCTACCGCCGCTACAAGTATATCGGCGTCGCGGCATTCGGCGGCGAGGTCCTTTGTGCGGGAATGGCAGACGGTAACGGTTCCGTTTTCATGCAGCAAAAGCATAGCCATAGGCTTTCCGACAATATTCGAGCGGCCTACTACGGTGCACTTCTTGCCCTCGACGCTTATGCCGGTGGAATGTATATGCTCCATTATCCCCGCAGGGGTGCAGGGGAGAAAATCATAGCTGCCGATCATGATCTTGCCGACGTTTACGGGGTGGAAGGCGTCAACGTCCTTTGTCGGGGAAATCGCGTCAATTACCGCCTTTTCATCGAGGTGGCGCGGCAGCGGAAGCTGGCATAAAATCCCGTGGACCTTGGGGTCGGCGTTGAGCTTTTTGACAAGTTCCGTCAGCTCCTGCTGGGTGGTACTCTCGGGAAGGATATGCTCGAACGAGTTGAACCCGGCCTCGAGGCAGGCCTTTTTCTTGTTGCCTACATATATCTTTGAGGCGGGGTCGTCGCCGACAAGTATTACCGCAAGCCCGGGGGTGACGCCGGTTTCAGCCTTGAAAGCCTCGGTCTCAAGCCTTACCTCCTTGCGCACCCTGGCGGATATCTCCTTGCCGTTTATTATCTTCGCCATCACTCTGCCTCCGTTTCTTCGCCGGTTTTGTCTTCCGATTCGGCCGGGGTTTCTTCCTCTGCGGGCGCCTCGGCTTCTGGCTTCTATAGTTTCCTCAGATGTTTCTCCCGCTTCTTCAGATGTTTCTTCAGATGTTTCGGCAGTTTCGGGTTCGTTGGCGTCCTCGGCGAGAATGTGCTCTTTAAGCTCGGAATCGGCGCCCTTGCCGCGGCGGTTTTTATCAGCCTTTGCCTTTTCATCGCGCAGCCTCAAAAGCTCTTTGGACTCCTCGGTCTCGTAATAGAACACGTTTCCGTTCTTGCGGATAGAGAGGTACTTCGCGGTGAGGATAACTATCGAGAAGATAACGCAGGTGCCGGCGACGAGCTGAGACACCTTTAAATCGGTTCCGGGAATAAAGAGGCTGTCGGTCCTAAGACCCTCTATCCAGAATCTTCCCGCGCCGTACCAGCCGATGTACATCAGGAAGATCTCGCCGTCGAACTTGCGGAACTTTTTGGCGTAAAAATGAAGGAATATAAACCCTACAAGGCACCAGAGCGATTCATAAAGAAAACAGGGGTGGGCGACCATATCCCTCGCGCGGTTGGTCACTATTGTGACGTTGTCGGGGTTCTCTAAGAAATAAAGGCCGTTTAAGATGGTGTTGCTGGTCATTCCCCAAGGCAGAGAGGTCTTTGAGCCGTAGCATTCCTGGTTGAAGAAGTTACCCCAGCGGCCTATTGTCTGGCCTATCAAAAGCCCGAGGCCGGCTATATCGAGCATCGGCAGAAGCTTTACCCTGCGAATCATCGCGACAACGCCGCCGAAGATAAGCGCGCCTATAACTCCTCCGTAAATCGCAAGTCCGCCGTCGCGGATACTTAAGACCTCGCCGATGTCGAACCCGCCCTCGTCGTTTATATATCTGCCGATATTAAAGACGACGTAGTAAAGCCTTGCGCCTATAATAGCGCCGATAAGGCCGGCAAGTATAACGTCGACGCCGCGGTCGGGATCGAGGCCGAATTTTCGCATTTTTGTCGAGGCGTAAATTACGGCAAGAAGCATTCCGAAGGCGATAAGAAAGCCGTACCAGTAAACGTCTATCCCGCCGAAAATGGGCAGCGTAAACAGAACGTTATTTATCTTAAGGCCGTTTGGAAAGAGCCAATCGCAGTAGGGAAAATATATCACGTCCTGCGAATCTAAAATTTCACGAACCAATTCTGTTGTCATATTATATCTCCTTTTGCGTCCGAGAGCGGACAGCTTAAAGTTTATTTTACCACATCTTATGGATTTATGCAACAGATATTTTGTTAAAAAATCCGCCTCCCCTTTTACAGGGAGACGGAACAAGTCATCTGTATTTAAAAATACTCTCTTTAGCCGCCTCGGCCGCCTATGTATTCAGAATATCAGCGCGCGGTCAGGCATAGGATTTAATGAAAACCGGATCAAAATTCCTTGATCTTGTCGAGGCAGGTCTTGCAGATGATCTTGCCCTCGAAGTTTACCGAGTTCTGATTGCTTCCGCAGAAAATGCAGCTGCTGGTGTACTTTCTCAGGATAATACTGTCGCCCTCTGTGTAGATCTCAATGGGGTCCTTTTCTTTGATGTCCATGGTCTTCCTGAGTTCCATGGGCACGACGATCCTTCCAAGCTCGTCAACTTTTCTAACAATACCCGTCGATTTCATGATAATCCTCCTTGATAAATAGTGATGTGTTTCGGTTCGATCTGTTATAATCTTCAACTCCGGAATGGCCGGCGGTGATATATTCCGGAGAGTGCCTATGCGTTGGGGAAATTGATCTCTCAAATCCTGAATAAGTATCCCCTCGCTCACCTCACTTACTATTTTTCGACATATTACCATACTTTTGTTATTTTGTCAACCCTGCATTTTCTACAAAAAACGCCGAAAAGGAGTCAAAATGATAGGTATTTTGCTTTCTTTGATGATTTTTGCCTCGGTTATCTACTCGATTTTATGCTCCGATCCCTCGGCCGCGGCTGAGGCGGCGGTGACCTCGGGCGAACAGGCCATCGGCCTTATAATTACCCTTGCGGGAGCGATGGCGGTATGGGGAGGGATCATGAAGGTCGCCGACCGCGCGGGATTGACCAAAAAGCTCACCGCCCTTTTAAAGCCCGCCCTGAAATTGATATATCGCGGACTGCCCGAAAATTCGGAGGCGCTCGATTCAATAGCTATGAATACCGCCGCAAACCTGCTCGGCCTCGGCAACGCGGCTACGCCCCTCGGGATAGACGCGATGAAAAAGCTTGAACGCGAGGAAAACCCCAACGGCCGCGCGACCCTCAACATGATAAAACTCACCGTTATGAACGCCTGCTCGGTTGAAATTATCCCCGCAACCGTCGCCGCCCTGCGCGCTAAGGCCGGCAGCGCCTCGCCGATGGATATACTCCCCTGCGTGCTTTTGGTCTCGGCGGCTTCGCTTACAGTCGCCCTCATATTCT
>CANRHA010000179.1 GCA_947630315.1 uncultured Clostridia bacterium | reverse complement strand
GTTACTTTTGTGTTCCGTCGATGCTCTCCCACTCCTCACGGAGGAGTGGGAGAGCATCGACGGAACTCAGCTCGTGACCGGCGTGACCGTTATTCGCAGCGATTTCATTGAAGCTCACCCCGAGGCAGTTGAAAGCTTTATCGCCGATTTTGCCGCATCGGCGGACTATGTGAACAACAACGTCGACGAGGCTGCCGCTCTCGTGGGCGGATATGACATCGTGGCCGAGGGCGTAGCCAAAAAAGCCATTCCTTACTGCAACATCGTATATCAGACCGGCGAGCAGATGAGATCAAACGTTCAGGCGTATCTGAACGTCCTGTTGTCGAGCGACCCGCAGTCTGTGGGCGGAGAGCTTCCCGATGATCAATTCTACTACCTCGCGGACTAAAAAGATAATCACAAAAATACTCGCTATCGCCTTCTGGATCATGGTCTGGGAGGCTTTAGCCCGTTCAATAGGCAGCGAGCTTATAATATGCTCGCCGTCGCTGGCGCTGAGGCGGCTATTTGAGCTTTTAAAAACGCCGGCGTTTTACAAAGCCGTGGGCTTTTCGTCGGTCAGGATTCTCTCCGGCTTTTTTGCCGCGTTCATTCTCGGGAACATATTCGCGGCGATATCCGCCCGCGCAGCGGTAATACGCGCCCTGCTCGACCCTATAACCTCGGTGATAAAGGCTACGCCGGTGGCGTCGTTCATAATCCTCGCGATAATCTGGTTCGGCAGCCGGAATTTAAGCCTGTTCATATCCTTTTTGATGGTCTTCCCGGTGATCTACTTAAACGTCCTTGAGGGGATAGACAGTGCCGACCCGGAGCTTGTGGAAATGGCGCGGGTCTTAAGGCTCGGAAAGGGAAAAACGCTCGTATACATCTACTTCCCGCAGCTGATGCCGTTTCTGAAGTCGGGATGCTCGGTCGCGCTCGGGCTTTGCTGGAAAAGCGGCGTGGCGGCCGAGGTAATAGGCATTCCCGGCGGCTCGGTCGGAGAGATGCTCTATAAGGCTAAGCTCTACTTTGAAACGGGAGATCTCTTAGCCTGGACCGCGGTGATAATTTTAGTGAGCACGCTTTTCGAGCGCCTGTTCATGCTTGTTTTAAGGCTTATAAGCGGCAGGATAGAGGGGGTGCGGAAAAATGATTGAACTTAGCGGCGTATGCCTGTCATACGGCGAACAGAGGGTTTTAACCGACTTTAACCTGAAAATACCCCCCGGGGAGAGGGTCGCGCTGATGGGCCGCTCCGGCGCGGGAAAGACAAGTATTTTAAAGCTCATCATGGGCCTTATCAAGCCCGATTCCGGCAGGGTCACTTTAGATCACGACATAAAAATAAGCGCCGTCTTTCAGGAGGACAGGCTCGTTGAAAGGCTGAGCGCTTCGGCAAACTGCAAAATTTTTCTTAAAAAGGGCGACTCCCGCCATGAGGCGCTGCTAAACTCCTTCGGGATAAATGAGGAACTGTGCAAAAAGCGGACAAGCGAGCTTTCGGGCGGTGAAAAGCGCCGCGTGTCGATCGCGAGGGCGCTTTTGGTCGAACACGGGATGCTGCTGCTCGACGAGCCTTTTAAGGGAATAGATACCGACACCCTGCCGCCGATAATCAACGAAATAAACAGCGACCCCGCAACCGTTATCCTGGTGACTCACTCGGTTGATGAGGCTCACCTTTTAGGCTGCAGGATCGTTGAAGTCTGAGTCAGATCATTCGGCGGACTTTAAGCTGTAAGGGCAGTAGCCGTCCTGATAGCTCCATATCGTCGTAACGGCGCCCTTTCCGGGAATTATCTCATATTTAACGCGGTCTATTTCGCCCGAATCCCCGGCAGAGGTCTTAAAGCTGTCGAGTATCTCGAGCTGCTCATACCCGAGGAAGGAATACGACTTCGCGTTCGCCTTTCTCATCGAGTAGTTTATCCGGTGTTCCGCGCCGGCCTGCGGGTCCATTATCCACTCGTTGTCAAAGGGGCGTATCTCCAGTCTGGTTATGCTTCTGGGGTTGGCGAACTTGGTGTTCATGGCCGACGCCGCGTATTCCGTTCCGTCGACGTCTCTCATAAACGAGCCTGACAGCACCTTAGAGTAGTCGGTCTCAAAGGACTGCGAGATTATAACGCTGCCGTCAAGCTCCAAGGTTTTGCGAGGGTCATGCGGGCTTACCCTTACGGTGTTGAAGCTGTGGATATATGGGTAGATGCCGGTAGCTCTTAACGAATACGCAACTATCGCGTTCCACTGACTCGTTCCCGAGTAGTAGTTTACATAGTTCACCGTAGGCGTTTTTTCCTCATACCCTACCCCGGTAAAAGCCGGGCCGGTGTTTGCAAGGGTGGTGAGGTTTACGTCATAGAGCATTCCGTCCTGCATGTTCGTCTTTAAAAGAAAAGACGTGTACCCTACCGCCGAGACCGAAAGGTGTGCCCTGCCGTTTTTCATTACTGTTTTTGTGCCGGTCGGATAGCCGTAAAAGGATATCTGGCCGTTTAAAAATACCATGACGCTCGTTATTTCGCTGATCGGCGGGGTGCTCCTCGTTCCGGGGTACCATTCCCCTTTGAGGGTAAAATAGGGCGTATAGCGCTCCTTTTCTATGGTGAGCTTTACGCATCTGAAGTCGGTGACGCTTGATCCCGAGGAATACCTCACGGTCGTGCCTATCGTGGGCGTCATACGCTGTTCACCTCCGTAAATTCGGCTGTTATCCTTGTGGATTTCTGCGCGGTGCCCGTCAGTTCAAGGTTAGACAGCACCATGCTGCTGCTTGAAAGGCTTCCGCCCACCGAGACCGACACCGACGGCGCGTAGAAGAAGGGCATCATCTGCCCGTACATCATTCCGAGGGCGGCGGTAGAGGTGTCGCTCCAAACGGTTATCTTCGCCGGGGAGGTTCCCACCTTTCGGCTCGCTATTGTTCCGTCGGCGAGTACCGTTTGCTCGGTCATGTTCCCGCGCTCGTACTTGTAATTTGTGAAGCCGGTTATCGCGGTGCCGTTTATCTTTAAATCTATCCCCTGAACGGCGACCGTCTCTATCGCCTCGGAAAGCATATCTATCTTGAACTCCGTGTAATACCTGTCGTGCTCCTTAAGGTATTCGCAGGGGCATCTTTTTATCCCGGTGATCGCCGAAAATGCGTTCTCCACGGCAGGGATCATACCGTTGTCGATAAGCTGAACGAGCTGTTCGGCGCTGTCGTATCTTTTTCCCAAAACGTTTACCGTGTATGTCACCGAAACGCCCCGAGCCGTGCCCGCCGGGTGATGATACTGCTCCGCGGTCTTGTAGCTCTCTATTCCCGCAAAACATATGACCTCGTTCTGGTGCTCGGTCATGTTTATCTTTGTGAACAGGCCGCAGATCATGTCCGCCTGTGACGAAAGGGTCGAAATAAGCATCGATGTCACGTCTACTATCAAACTTACCCCTCCGTTCCCTCAAAAATAAAGCCGTCGTCTCTTATAAGGCCGCGGGGCAGGGCCGCGCAGGCGTTGCGGTAGAGGCATTCCGCGCTCACTACAGATTTGTTTTCGGCCACTTTTGCAAATATCCCGCCCGATTGAGTCGAGTAGGTTTTCGGCGTCGCCGCCATCAACACGGTGTATTCCAAAAATGCCTTGCAGGCGCAGGCGTATTCCGCAAGCTCCTTTTCAGCGCTGTCGGCAATATCCCTCAGAAAAAGCCTTTCAAAGTACGCCTTTGCCGATTTTATCACCGGGGCGTAATTTGAAGCCTCTGAGCCTGTCAGATGAGTAAGCCCCGCAAATACGCTTGTTACCTCCGAAATGTCAATATTAAACATAAAACCGTCCTTTCCGTTAAAAATTGCCCCGCAGCGCTCAGAAGGGGGCTCCCTCGGCGCTGCGGGTGAAGTTATGCCCTTAATAGGGCAGTTATGCTTCCTTGATCTTAAGTACCTTTACCGCGTCGGGGTAGATCTTTGCAAAGCCGGTGCTTATGCTGAAGGTTATCGTGTCTATCTGCGCGGAGATCAGCTTGTCGCTGTCTACGACGACGTCGGTGGCGAGGATCTGTTCAAGGGCGGAGCCGCCGTCGACGCCTATGGCGTAGGTGTCGCTGAGGCCGGGGCATTTGACTATCTTTACGCCGTAGGGGGTAGAGGCTACGC
>CANRHA010000178.1 GCA_947630315.1 uncultured Clostridia bacterium | reverse complement strand
CCTGTTACGTTGCTACCGCCGCGCTGATGGCTCTCGGGTGCCATCTTTGCCGCACCTGCCAGACCGGCAAGTGCAACTGGGGGATCGCGACGCAGCGCCCCGAGCTTGTAAAGCGCTTAAATCCCGATATCGGTTCTCAGAGGCTCGTAAACCTTATGACCGCATGGCGGCACGAGATAATGGAGCTTATGGGCGGAATGGGAATAAACTCAATAGAAGCTTTGAAGGGCAACAGGCTGATGCTTCGCGGCGTCAGCATGACCGACAAGGAGCTTGAGATCCTCGGGATATCCCACGCAGGGGAATGACCCGCCGGTTAATGAAAGGTGATAAAAGATGAAAAGAGTATATGTCAATGAAAAATGGTGCCTCGGGTGCCGGCTCTGCGAATATAACTGCGCCTTTGCCAACTCCGGCGAGTCCGACATGGTAAAAGCCCTGCGCAAAAAGCCGGTGCGCCCGAATATAGTTGTCGAGAGCGACGGCGATATAAACTTTGCCGTCTCCTGCCGCCACTGTAAAGACCCGATCTGCGTAAAAAGCTGTATTTCCGGCGCGCTCTCTATTTCGGACGGCGCGGTCACTGTCGATCATAACAAATGCGTCGGCTGTCTCACATGCGTTCTCGTCTGCCCCTACGGCTGCATAAAAGAGGGCGAGCAGGGCGCGGTGCAAAAGTGCGAGCTTTGCTTAAACAACACCGCAGGCGAGCCTGCCTGCGTAAAGGGCTGCCCCAACCGGGCCATAATCTATGAGGACAGGGGGTAAGAAAATGAAGGAATATGTAATTATAGGCAACGGCGCCGCGGCCGCGGGAGCGGTCGAGGGCATACGCTCGGCCGATAAGGACGGAAAGATCACCGTTATCTCCGAAGAAAAGCACCACGTCTACGCCCGACCGCTCATTTCCTATCTTTTGGAGGGCAAGACCGACCCCGAGAGAATGCTCTACCGCCCGGCAGATTTTTATGAGAAGAACTCCGCGGAGGTCATTTTCGGCGATAAGGCCGTTTCGGTAGATCCCAAGGCGCGCACCGTAGCTCTTGAAAGCGGCAAAACCGTTTCATACGACGAGCTTTGCGTTGCGACAGGCTCAAAGCCCTTTGTGCCGCCGTTTGAGGGGCTTGAAAAGGTATCTAAAAAGCATTCCTTCATGACCCTTGACGACGCCGAAGCGCTTGCAAATGATCTCACCCCCGATTCGGAGGTTCTTATAGTCGGCGCGGGGCTGATCGGTCTAAAATGCGCCGAGGGAATACTTCACAGGTGCCGCAAGATCACCGTCTGCGACCTTGCCGACAGGGTTTTATCGAGCATTCTCGACGCCGACTGCGCCGCATATATGCAAAAGGTCCTCGAGGACGCCGGCGTAAGCTTTATGCTGAGCGACACCGCGGTCAAGTTCGACGAAAACTCCGCAGAGATGAAAAGCGGGGCAAAGGTAAGGTTTGACGTTTTGGTTACGGCGGTAGGCGTAAGGGCCGAAACCGGGCTTATTAAAGACGCCGGAGGAAAGGTCGGCAGGGGAATATCTATAGATTCCCGCTGCAAGACTTCTCTTGACAATATTTACGCCGCCGGCGACTGCACCGAGTCGGTAGACATGACCTCGGGAACCGAAAAGGTGATGGCCATAATGCCGCTTGCGTATATGCAGGGCCGCTGCGCGGGTGTGAACATGGCAGGGAAGGACGAGGTTTTCGACACCGCCATGCCGATGAACTCGATAGGGTTCATGGGGCTTCACTGTATGAGCGCGGGGAGCTATACCGGCGAATGCCGCGAGATAAAAACCGAGAAGGGGATCAAGCGGCTTTACACCGAGGACGGCCTTTTAAAGGGCTTTATGATAATAGGCGACATCGACCGAGCGGGAATTTATACGGCGATGATACGAAACAAAACGCCGCTCAGTTCGGTAGATTTTGAATCTCTTATCCGCGAGCCTGCGCTTGCGCCGTTCGGCCCGGATTACCGCAAAGAAAAGCTCGGAGGTGTGGTCTGATGAAAACAATAGATGCAAAAAGCCTTGAATTTTCTGAACTTAATGCTATAATAAGAGAAGCGGGCGACTGCGACATAACCGGCTGCCTCGGCCAGAGGTTTATAGCCGCCGGAATGGGTTATCGCCACATAAACATTCACGGCACCCCCGGGAACGCCCTCGGCGCATACCTCAACGGCGGTAGCATCGAGGTTTTCGGCAACGCTCAGGACGCCGTAGGCGACACCATGAACGCCGGGCGGATAGTCGTCCACGGCTCGATAGGCGACGCAGCAGGCTACGCGATGAGAGGCGGGGAGATCTTTGTAAAGACCGACGCCGGGTACCGTGCCGGAATACATATGAAGGCGTATAAGGAGAAGATCCCCGTTATGGTCATAGGCGGCCGCACAGGCAGCTTTTTGGGCGAATATCAGGCGGGAGGGCTTATAATCGTCCTCGGCCTTAATACCGACGGCAAGCCGATCGTGGGCAATTTCCCCTGCACCGGTATGCACGGCGGCAAGCTGTTTTTGAGATCGGACTGCGCCGACATAGCTTTTCCAAAGCAGGTCACGGCCCGCGCGGCTACCCCGGAAGATCTCGGCGAGATCGAAAAATACGTTGCCGAATACTGTTCGCTGTTCGGCGGCGATCTCAAATCGCTTATGTCCTCGGCGTTTACCGTTGTAACGCCCGACAGCAAAAACCCCTATAAGCAGATGTATGTACAGAACTGAAAAAGGAGCATCGGGAATGAGCTACACAGCTTCAGAGACCCTGCAATACGTTGCAGAGGAGGACGTAAAGTTTATAAGACTTGCGTTCGTGGATATTTTCGGCAGGCAGAAGAATATATCAATAATGCCGGGCGAGCTTGAGCGTGCGTTTAATATCGGCATACCTATAGACGCCTCGGCTATAGCAGGTTTCGGCGGGGTGGTGCGCTCCGATCTTTTGCTGCACCCCGACCCCTCTACGCTTGCGATTCTGCCCTGGCGGCCCGAACACGGCAGGGTAGTAAGAATGTTCTGCACAATTACCTACCCCGACGGCCGTGAATTTCAGCCCGACACCCGAAGCTTCCTCATAAAGGCGGTAGAGCTTGCAAAGTCTGAGGGCTACAGCTTTTATATCGGCTCCGAGACCGAGTTCTACCTATTTAACCGCGACGACAGCGGCAAGCCGACCTCCGAGCCCTACGACACCGCCGGGTATATGGATATCGCCCCTGCGGACAAGGGTGAAAACGTCCGCCGCGAGATCTGCCTCGATTTGGAGCGCATGGGGATAATCCCCGAAAGCTCTCACCACGCCGAAGGCCCCGGCCAGAACGAAATAGATTTCAAGCGCTCCGACCCCCTTACGGCCGCCGACGACGCGGTAACTTTCCGCTCGGTAGTCAGCACTATTGCCGCCAGAAACGGTCTCTGCGCCGATTTTTCCCCGAAGCCGATAAAGAACGGCCCGGGCAACGCTTTCCGCATAAAGATATCTGTCGCACATAACGAGCGCGGCGAGCTTTTGCCGAAGGTAATTGCCGGGATACTCCGCCGCATTCCCGATATGACCCTGTTTCTGAACACCGCCGACGAATCGTATCTGCGGCTCGGTTCGCATAAGGCGCCGAAGTATATAACCTGGTCGAGCGAGAACCGCTCACAGCTTATACGCATACCCGCGCCGGTTGGGGAATCTCAGGATCTGAGAGAGGCCGAGCTGCGTTCGCCCGATTCCCTGGCGAACCCCTACCTTGCGTTTGCTCTGCTTATCCTTGCCGGGCTTGAGGGCCTTAAGGATAACGCCGAGCTGCCGCTTCCCGCGGATATTGATCTGTACTCGGCCGACGAAGCCGTTTTAAGCGGATATAAGGCGCTGCCGAGAGATCTTGAAGAAGCGGTAAGGGCCGCGAGGGGCAGCGAGTTCATTAAAAAATACCTGCCCGAGCAGCTTTCTGAAAGCTACTGCGTAAGATAACAAAACCTTTTTGCGCCGAAGGGAGGGGCGGTTTTTGAGCCTAAGGGAACAGGTATACAGCGTTTTGATAGTATCTAATTCCGAAAAATTCAACAGCTCGCTCACCGCGGCTCTCCCCGAAAACCGCTACTGTCCGGTAAAGGTAGTTCCGGGAATGGGGGCCTGTA
>CANRHA010000177.1 GCA_947630315.1 uncultured Clostridia bacterium | reverse complement strand
CGAGGACTTCATGCGCGCCCTCGAGATCGGCATGCCCCCGACCGGCGGCATCGGCTTCGGAATAGACAGAATGATAATGCTTTTAACCAACTCCCCCGCGATAAGAGACGTGCTGCTGTTCCCAACGATGAAGTCGATTGATAAATAAAACATTATTTTTATTCAGCTGAGGTATATGTGAAAATGTCGTCGCCTGATTATGGAGTACTTATCGCCGGAATAGTTATTATAGGCCCTTTAGCTTGTATTATTTTAGTTTTAATTCTCAAATCGCCGTTTGCGTTTCCTTATTTCTTTCACAGCTTTGACGTTTCGGGAAAAAGGAATCCGCAGATTAACGATCTGATAGATGAATACTTTATTGCAGGGAACTTTGATGCGATTCAAAAACATTATGACGAGATACAACGGTGGAAAGAAAAATGTCAAAGCGAAATAGAACATAGTTTGCTAAAAAATTACCGAGCCGGACAATTTCAGGAATGTCTTGATGATGAGCACGCCTTTCAATTCAGTTTGACGCGCCAGCAGACAAGATACAGTCAGCAGTATTATGTTAAATCGTCATATAAAGTTACACAGACGGTAGATAGCTTTTCCTGTGACTATTCATACCTCAAATCCCGTGATGACGAGCTGAGAGAAATTGGATATGAGTGCACATTGCAGAACTATCACAATAAAAATCAAAGAAAATTGATGACAAAAGAACTGCGTGAAAAGGTAATAGCAAGAGACAATTATACTTGCCAGAATTGTGGCAAGTATATGCCCGACGGTGTTGGATTGCAGATTGACCATATTGTTCCGGTTTCAAAGGGCGGTAAAACGGTTTTGTCTAATCTGCAAGTGCTCTGTTCAAAGTGCAATGGCAGCAAATCAAATAAAATATAACTAATTTATAAAGCTGTCTTTCCGTTGGAAAAGGCAGCTTTATATCGATTATACAGATTTGCTCCCCCGCCTTGCGGGGGTCTTATTTTTGACTGCTTTAGCTTGACAAATTCCCCCGGTTCTACCGGGGGAAAATAAATTTATGAATCCCTGTTTTTGAGCTTCAGGCTCAGTATGCTCAGCAGGTAGAACAGCACCGTTATGCCCGCGCACCAGACCCATGAGGTCAGAAGGTTCTGCGCGGTGCGCTCGTAGCAGTCCTGATGGTGAGGCAGGCCAATCAGAAGCGGCAGGCCGTTGAGGTCGGCTATGCTTCCGAGGGCGTTCATGCCCCACTTGCTGAAGGTTATGTTCGCAACCGCGCCGGTCCAGCCGTCGAGGGTGAACAGCACGCCGCTCATTATAAGCTGAACTATCAGCACAAACGGCATTATCGTCATCGCCGTGGTCGGGTTGCCCGATATCGACGAGATCATTATTCCCATAACGTCGGAGCCGAACGTAAGCAGGAACAGCGTTATAAAGTATTCAAACATCGCCGATCCGAAGATTATTCCCGTGTCGTTGTAGTCGATGAATATCGCCGAAACGAGCAGCAGGATTATCGTCTGAATGAGGCACATTATAAACTGCCACATCACGTTTGCGGTTATATATGCCGATAGCTTGGTGCCAGAGCGGTACTCGGCCCTTATTATTTCGTGCTCCTTGCAGATGTTCTGTATAGAATTGAATATTCCTATCCAGATGCTTGCGCAGGCGATGGCGAAGAAGCCCGACTTTGTGTCGTCATAGCTCACAAACATGCTCTCGCCGACTACCATCGAGACGATGACCGCGATTATCGCCGCAAAGATTATGAATTTCCAGAACTTTTCCTTTGCCGCTATTCTGACCGTTTTCTTGAAGTAGATTATCGTTTGCATTATTCGCCCCTCCTCATTTTGCTGTAAGTTTCAATGAAGTAATCCGCCTTGCCCTCGCCGCCCTCGGTTTCGGGATTTATCTTAAGCATTATATCCTGAAGTCTGTTTACGCCGAAGTACTCCATAGCGCCTTTCGGCGTTCCGAAGTACGCAAGGTGCCCGGCGGCGTCCTCCGAGCTTCTCGCGAGAACTATTACCTTTGTGAACAGTACCCTCGGTCTGCCGCTGCTTCTGTCTACGGCGTCGTCCGGCTCGTGAGAGATCACCATAACTATTTTATTTTGCTTTGATATCTCCTTCAAGATCTCCATCTGCTGCATTCTTGAAGCGGCGTCAAGGCCCGAGTCGGGTTCGTCGCAGATAAATACCTTCTGGAAGCCTATAAGCTGGTTTGCGACCGACACCTTTTTCTGCTGTCCGCCGCTGAGCTGGCCTATCAGTTTTTCCTGATGTTCCTTTATGCCCACAAGCTCGAGTATTCTGTCGACCTCGTCCTCGCGGTCCTTCTGAGTGTAGCCGCGGCCGAGTTTTATTCCCGCCGTGTCAAGAAGCGTCTGCCTTACGGTGTCGTTCTTGCGCAGGGTCAAAAACTGAGGCACAAGGCCGATCTGAGACTTTACCTTTTTGAAGTTTTTATACAGATCTTCTCCGTTTAAAATTATTCTGCCGTCGGCCTTGCTTTCGCCCAGGATCGCGCGGATAAGGGTAGTTTTTCCCGCGCCCGAGCCGCCGAGTATCAGAACGAAGTCGCCGTTCTGGAACTCTGCCTGAATGTCCTTGAGCAGGGTCTTCTTGCCGAAGTTTACCGTCTTTTTCTCGATGTCTACGTAGAGGGAGAGGTTGGCGACGTTTGCGCAGTTGTAAATAATTCTGTCGCGCAGGAATATAAGCGTAGTGTCCGATATCCTTATAACGTCGTGGTCGAATATTTCGGTCTCCTCGGTCATCAGCTTGCTGTTGAGGCTAACGCCGTTAGTGCTGTTGTTGTCGCTTAATATCCACTTGTCCTCGATGTTTTTTATGATCGCGTGGTTGCGCGAGACCATCATATCCGGGATCACTATAGAGCAGCCCTTGTCGCGGCCTATTATGACGTCCGCGCCGGGGGCGAGCTGATATTCAAGCCATTTTTCATCGGCGCTCAGCGAGGTTCTGAACACCATAAGCACCGCGTCGTCATGGGGCGAGTTGAGGGTGCGGCGGTCGATCCTTAAAATATCGCCGTCGGTAAGCTTAAAGGGCGCCGAGCCTGTTTCGGGCGACGACGCAAGCTTTTCGCCGTTTATGTAGGTTCCGTTCTGACTGCCCTTGTCGGTGTAGTACCAGCCGCCGTCGGCGGAATTAAAGGTAAATTCGCCGTGGTTGCGGCCGACTATTGCCGATTGAACTCTTATGTCGCAGGTCGAATAGGGAAAATCCCGCCCGAAGGTCATATTGCCCGTAAGCTCGACCATTTTCGGGGCTTTTGTCTTATCGAGGATAAGAAGCGTCACCGCATTTTTCGCCGCTGTTCCCGAATTTTTCTCATTCACAATATCATCTCCATATCGAATTACATGCGCCGCTTCAGCGTTGCATACCGTTAAATCAGAGAGAAAAAGCCGCCCGGAAAGCGCCTGGGCAGCACGCCGTTTCCCTGATTAAGTAAAATATATCACACTTTATCGGGTTTTTCAATATATTTTTGAAAAATTCCGTGTTTTTGACGGAAAACAAGTCTGAAAAACAGCGCCCGGCGGGGGAATCAAAGCCTAAAGCTTTGAATTTTCCCGAGCCGGGGCTGTCAGAAATCAGAGGTCAGAAATCAGAAGTCAGAAATCAGAAATCGGAATATAAAGGCGGTACCTTTTGGGGTTATAGACGGGTTTCGGAAAGACGTCGGCTTTTACTTCAGCTTTGAGTTATCTTTAGCCCTCTGAACGTTCGAGAGGGTTTTCTTTCTGAGCCTTATATTTTTCGGCGTGACCTCTACAAGCTCGTCGTCGGCGATAAATTCCAGGCTGTCTTCAAGGCTGAGAATCCTCGGCGGAATGAGCCTTAGGGCGTCGTCGGAGCCGCTCGCCCTTGTGTTTGTGAGGTGTTTTTTCTTGCATACGTTTACAACGAGGTCGCCGGGCTTAGGCGATACGCCCACTATCATTCCCTCGTATACCTGAACGCCCGCGCCGATGAACAGGGCGCCTCTTTCCTGGGCGTTGTAAAGGCCGTAGGTAACGGCTTCTCCCGATTCAAACGCGACAAGAGAGCCGTTTGATCTTCTCGGGATATCCCCCTTATAAGGCTCGTAGCCGTGAAATACCGAGCTCATAATGC
>CANRHA010000176.1 GCA_947630315.1 uncultured Clostridia bacterium | reverse complement strand
CCGTCCGCCGCATTCTGTCACGCAAGCCCATAGCCGAGCGTTCTAACACCTATCCTCTAATACCTAACGTTCTAAATAATGTCTTCCTCGTCGACGTCATCGCCCTCGGGGTCTTCTATCTCCTCGCCGTTGATGACCTTTTTCAGGGCTTCAAACTCCTCGTTCGAGAGGGTCACGCCCTTGCCCATGCGCGCGTGATCGGGCGACCATTCGCGGATATCGTATTTCGGCGGATAGTCGTTCCAGCTCACCTTGTTGAGCTCTTTGGTCCAGCCTCTGCTGCTTTCGCCGAGGACTGCGATGTGTTCGGTGATCTCGTATTTGAGTTCTGCCATTTTCAACAACTCCTTAAAATTTATATTTATTTTGTTGATAAACCGTGTTTTGCCGCGCGAGGCGGGTATGTGCCCGTTAAGCCGGCGATTTTTTTGCAAGGGCTCTGCGCGTATCGGCGCCGTCCGCCGGCATGTTCCGGCTCTGTGCCTCTCATACGCCCCGTGCGGGAGCCAAAGCGCCGCGGGTGGCTTTTGCGTTACCTTTCAGCGGTCTGCAGCCTACGGCGAAGCCCCTGCGCCCCCTCCGGGGGCGCGCCCCGCGCTCGCGCGCGGGGTCGGCCGTTCCGCAGGAACGGCCGAGGGCTTCGCCCGGCCTTCGGCAGAGAAGAGAGGTCAAAAAGCGAAGCGTTATTTCTTGCTGTTCGCACTTCGCGGGCATAAATGCCCGCCCGCTTGTACTCACAGAGAAATAATTGAGTCGTCGCGAGACGTTAAAACTATTTTACTAAGCGTGGGCGGTCTTGCTCTGTCGCTCCCGCCTCGGGCGGCGCGTTTCTGAGCTCTGATATCTGTCTTCTGACTTCTATTCGCACCCTTCCCCCGCCCGGGCTATGCAGTAGCCGGCAGTTTCGCAGCACCCCCTCCCCTCGAGGGGAGGGGGTCAGGGGGTGGGGTGATTTAAATAGCATGAGAAAATTTCCGCGAGGAAATTTGCGAATACCTTTTTATAATGTGTCAACGGCAGTCTGTCCTACTTTTCCATGAATGCCGCACAATGAACCGGCTCATTTAAAATAGCATGAGCGTATAGTAGTTAGAGAGTAGTTGTTAGTAGTTAGTTGATGAGATAGCAAAGGTATGGCAAGAAGAAGGTGAGCGAATACCTTTTACCCACCGTAGTGTGGCGGCCGCAGGTTGTGCCGCAAGCTTTCAGAGGAGCTATTCTGATTTCTGGCCTCTGCCCTCTGTTTTCTGTTCGGATAGCATGAGCGAAGCGAATACCTTTTCATCAAGAGTACGGACAGACGCGCCCTGTCACGCCCGCCCATCAGAGAGCGTTTCTGACCTCTGACATCTGATTTCTGTTTTCTATTCGCATAGCATTCGCGTAGCGAATACCTTTTTACAATTGAACGGGCGGTGACACTCTCTGTCACTCCCACCTATCGTATAGAGCTTCTGACTTCTGATTTCTGTCCTCTGACTTCTGATTTCTGACTTCTGCCCTCTGCCCTCTGCCTCTACTCCCCCGCCCAGGGCAGCCTCTTTTTTATCCTTTCCGGGAGGACGAACGCGGCGATCTTCATAAGCTCCTTAAGGTTCAGCGCGGCGACGGCCACAAACAGCGCCGCGAGCGAAACATGGCTCCAGACGGCGGACATGGGCAGCTGATTGATGAAGACCATGACCCACAAAATCGCCGTGTTGACCAGTATCCTCGGGAGAGAAAACTTAAAGGCTATAAGCTTCGGCGTGTCAAAGAGGCGGAAGAAGAACACCGCAAAGTAGGCGACAAAGGTTGCAAAGGCCGCGCCGTAAATTTTAAATTTCGGGATCAGAAGTATGTTCAGGATTATGTTTATTATCCCGGCGGCGAGGGAGGTTATAAAAGACCTCTTTGTGCGTTTTTCGGCTATATATACCGAACCGAGAAATACGTTGAAGCATGTAAAGACCGTCGCCATGGTGAGGACGGGCGAATAGAGCATAGCCTCATGATAGGCGGGGTTCACCCATATATAGGTGAGGGGGCGGTTTATCATTAAGATACCCGCGGCAAGAACATACATAAACGTCTGATTGAAGGAGAAAACCCTTGTGTAGAACTCCTCTCTGCCCTCCGAACCGTTTTCCTGTATCGCCGACATGTTCCACGCCTGTGAGAACATGGTGAATATCGTTGTTATGATCGTCGGTATCTTGTAGGCCACCGTGTTTATGCCGTTTACGGCTTCCCCATGGACGGCGGTGAGTATGAATCTGTCGGATATAGAGGTGACGAGCCAAAGCAGGGTTGTAGGAACAAGAGGCGCACAGTAGCGTAGCATCTCTTTAAGAGAGGGCAGGGAAATGCGCTTTATGCTCACATGGCGCCACAGACCCCCGGCGGCAAACAGGAACAGGCTCGAGCAGAGATCGGAAAGAATAATTGCAAGAAGATACCCGGTCATCCCCCATTTAAACCCGAGCAGGAATATAATGTTGAAGATTATCATCGTGAGGGTCGTCAGGATACCGTCGAGGGCGAACAGGCGCACCTTTTCAAGCGCGCGGACGTATGTTGCATTGAGCTGTTTAAGCGAAGCGGTCCATACATATATATAAAGTACAGGCGCGAAGCCGTGAAGATAGTCTAATTTTGAGAGGAACGGGAAAATTACCGCCATGACCGCCAAGCCCACGAATACGCACGCAAGGCAGGTCGAATAAACGGTCTTCCGCTGATCGGGGGTCTTCGCGTCGAGGCCGAATCTAAGAGCCGCCTCGGAAACGGACAGGGTAAATATCGGCAAAAGAATATTTGCGGTCTGCGCAACAAGGTCAACGGTTCCGTACTGATCCGGCGAAAGCGCGGCGGTATATAGCGGCACGAGTATCAGCACGAGCAGCTTCGAGCCGAACGAGCCGATCGCAAAAATAACGGTATTTGAAAAGAGCTTTTTGTAGCTCTGGCTGTTTACGGCCATTTGCCCCACCTCCCGCGGATATGATATAGTATTATAGCAAGCCGGGAGGAAAAAATCAAGAGCGAGGAGCGGAAGGGGAGTGTACAGACCGCCCACATTTAAGTGAAAAGTGGTTAGTGGAAAGCCGTTAGTAACGACGAATCATCATGCAAAGAATTTTTATAATGCGGGCGGAATGGACACTCCCGCGCGGAGGGGAGATAGATATTAGGTATTAGGGGTTAGAGGAGAGTCTTCATGGGCGGGCGGTACAGACTGCATCTACCCTACATTGGTGAAAAGGGATTCGCGGCGCTCATGCTATCTTAAATAATCCGGCACCATTGTGCGCCCTTCACGGAAAAGAAAAACAGCCCGCGGCGCCGGGTGGATAAAAAGTATTCGTGATGCGAAAGGTATTTGAGTAGAAGACAGAGGGCAGAGGTCAGAAACGCTCTCCAATGGGTGAGCGTGACAGGGCGATTCACCGCTGCCCGGCTCTAAAAAGGTATTCGCTGCGCTCATACTATTTTAATCGCCCCACCCCTGACCCCTCCCCGGTGGGGAGGGGAAATACGGCGGGAAAACTTGCCGGATTTGTAGATCGCCACGACCTTGAAAAAGGTGTTCGCGGTGGTGCCGCTCATGCTCGAGTAGAAAACAGAGGGCAGATATCAGAAGACAGATTGATCTTACCAGAGTGGGAGTGACAGAGCGCGGCTGCCCGTTCTCTTGGTGAAAAGGTATTCGCTGTGCGAAGGCTATTTGAATCCATACAAATACCCTATATAATATTTCCACCCGTGAGCCGCACAATTTATGAAAAGGTATTCGCTTCGCTCATACTATTTTAATCGCCCCACCCCTGACCCCTCCCCGATGGGGAGGGGAATACAATAGGGAAACTTTTAGGGTTTGTAGAAGGTTTGCAGCCCGCCATGACTTTATAAAAAGGGATTCGCGGCGGGGCCGGTCAGGCTATTGGAGCGTTAGAAGATAGAAAGCTCTCTTGGGGGCTGGAGTGACAGAGCGCGGCTGTCCGAACTCTTGGTGAAAAGGTATTCGCTTATCCTCGAATTATCTTTTACCCTCAGCACCCACATTAACTAACTACTAACAACTACTCTCTAACTACTATCCGCTCATGCTATTATAGCTCACCCCACCCCTGCCCCTCCCCTCAAGGGGAGGGGAGACGCTCTCATGTGCCC
>CANRHA010000175.1 GCA_947630315.1 uncultured Clostridia bacterium | reverse complement strand
GGTCTTTAGCCTCAAGGGCTTTTTCCTCCGCGCCCTCGACCCCTCTCATCCAGTCGTGGTGAGTGAGGCCGTCGAAGGAGATCTTGAGCAGTGGGTTGAAGCCGAGGGCCTTTATCTCTCTGAGCATATCGCGGGTGATGAACGCGCCGTTGGTGAGAATAACGTCTATGTCCATTCCCCTGCGGCTTATCTCCCTTACAAGGTCCATAAAGTGCGGGTGGAGCATAGGCTCGCCGCCGGTAAGTTCGACCGTCTGTATTCCGCACTTCTCAAACTCGTCGAGCGCCGCAAGCATTTCCTCCCAGGTGAACTCCTTCATCAACTTTTCGTTGTCTTTAGCCATGAAGCAGTGCTTGCAGTTGTAGTTGCATTTCCCGGTTATAGACCAGTTTACGCCCGGCATATATCTGTTGTCGCAAAAGCGCACCTTCTGCCAATCGTTCAGGCTCTCGCCGTCCTTTGCGGGCCTTATAAGCCCCATATGCAAAAGCCGGTGAAGGTCGTCTGATAATGTCTCGTGCTCGGTCTTGCCGTCGCAGGTCATAAGAAGCAGAAAGTCCTCCGCAGAAAGCTTCTAGGCGCGTCTCACGCCTTTTATGTAATACGCAAAGGGCACAACCCTCCAGCTTCTGAGTGCTATCCTGTCGTTAAGAATATATTTCATAAGGCTCCTCGGTTATCGGTTTTTATTTTAATGATCTTTGTTTTATCCGCGCCGGTCAGATATCCGACGCCGAAACGGTTATAATGTTCTGGCAGCTGTCGCACTTTAATCTGTACGTCTGCGTCTCAACGTCCAGGCTTACCATCTCGAAGCCCTCGGATTTTTGGCACACCGGGCAGATTACGGTATCGAACATAAAGCAGCCGGCTGCAGATACGTCAAGCTCCTCGTCCGAAAGCTCGTGATCGGAGTTCATGCGGTTATAGAGCCTTCCGGCGGTCTCCTCGGTTATTCCGCTTATCCCGGAGTTTCTGGCCGCCTCGGCCAGCTCCTCGGCCGACCTTGCGCCTTTTATCTTGCTGATGATTTCTTCGCGTTTCATATTGACAGCGCCTCCTTGAAAATTTTCGGTGATTTCATTATATCACATTATCTTCCGCGGTGACGTGTAGTCTGCGCTGTTAAAATGTAATCTGCGACAGTTGCGCCCGCCCCCATAACCGGGCTATTTTGAGCTTATTTTGCCTAATCCGCCGCAAACGGCACAAATACAGCGCAGATTACAATGCGCCGAGGGTAAATAAATGGTATAATGAAATCACAGAAAATAACGCGGAAAAGCTTCGGGCTTTCAACTGACAGACCTTATTAAGGAGGATAAAATCATGACAAGAGAAGAAATGATCGTAAAGGCAAGAACGGCCAAGACCCCCGAGGAGCTTTTACAGATGGCTCACGAGATCGGCATGTCGGACTTCACAGAGGAAAACGCAAGGGCTTATTTTGACATTCTCCAAAAGAGCGGCGAAAATAAGATCGACGGAAAAAAGAGCGGCGAGCTTGCCGACGAAGAACTCGACGTTTCCGCCGGCGGCTGCGGGTCTCCCGGAAGAAAACAGGTCTCTCCCGTAGACGGCTGCGCCGAGGGCTGGAGGTGCGCGTACTGCGGAAAAACTATCGACCTTTGCGAATGCAGCAGGACAAAATACCTCTGGTGCGGCTGCTGCAAATTCGCCTCCTATGAAGACGGCGATTGGTTCTGCAACAGGCCGGAGCCTACCGAACCGGCTGCAAAATAACTTAAGGAGGGAAAAACGTGACGCGGGAAGAATTACTTAAAAAGGCAACGGACGCGGGTTCGCCCGAGGAACTTATTAAGCTTGCAAAGGAAGCCGGAGTCGAAAACTTTACCGAGGAGGACGCCAAGAACTATTTTGAAGCGCTTCACAAGTCGGGAGAACTTTCGGACGAAGAACTTGACAGCACCACCGGCGGCTACTGCGACAGCCATATAAACAAAGCCGTCGGCGCCGGAGCGCAATACACATCGGACGGGTACCGCGTTGTAACCCTCGGAAACCTCTGCGAGGCAAGGTTCAACGACAATACCTGGGGCCATAACCGCGTATGGGAGTGCAACAAATGTCACCAGGGCAGTTTTACCTGCCACTGTTACGGAGAGGTCTCCGATTTTGAAGACTTCTTCGGCTCGGTCCTGAGAAAAGTAAAAGAAAGCTGCGGAACCTGCGCAAAGTGCGACTACAGAAACGGTTTATGGATCTGCAAGAACGAAGGCATGAAAAGAAGATAACCTATCATAACGTCAAAAACCGTCCTTAAAAAGACGGCAAAAAATAAATTATATTTTTCAGGAGGAAAAGATCATGAACAACGAAATGTTAGAAAAGGCAATGGCCGCCAATAACCCCGAGGAGCTTTTAAAGGTTGCAAAGGACGCCGGCATGGAGGACTTCAACGAGGAGAGCGCAAAGGCTTATTATGAGCTTATACATAAGAGCGGAGAGCTTTCCGACGCCGAGCTCGACAACGCCGCGGGCGGCTGCTACAAGGGCAACCGCAGAGTTGTCACCACCGGTCTTGACTGCCCCGGCCATTCGGGCGGAAAGAACATGCACCTCTGGAAGTGCGACAGATGCCATAAAAACGACGACGACTGCACCTGCCGCCAGGCATTCAACCCTTATCAGTCTAATATACTCCAGCTCGGAATCAAGGATCAGTGCGGAACCTGCGAGTGGTGCAGATGGGAAAAGGGCCTCTGGCTCTGCAACAACCCCACCGCCAACGATCTCGGATAATAGGAGAAAATTATGAACGCTGAACTTTTAGAAAAGGCAAAAGCTGCGAGATCGCCCGAGGAACTTATTGAACTTGCAAAGGAAAACGGCAAGGAGATGACCGCAGAAGAGGCGGAATCTATCTTCAAAAGCCTTTCACAGGGCGGCGAGCTTTCTGACGATGAACTTTCAAACGCCGCGGGAGGCTGCAAAAGAGGAGGCAGGACGATAGTCACAAGGGGCACCGTCTGCCTTTCGGGATATGACAGCAGCAGCCGCTGGGAGTGCAAAGTCTGCCACGGATTCGATCACAGAACGACCGACAGAAAGGGCAATATATGTTATCTTGACAAACAGTGCACCTGCGGGCGTTCAAGACCGAGCGATTTTGCTCTCCACTACGAAGGCGGCGTATGCGGAAACTTCAACGCAACTCAGGTTTGCGGCTCCTGCGATTTCTGCACATACGAGGGCGGAACATGGTTCTGCAACGACCCGTTTGTAAACAGCTTATAAAAAGGAGAACGCCATGAACGAGGAAATTTTAGCTAAGGCCAAGGCTGCGAAATCTCCCGAGGAGCTTTTAAAGATCGCCCAAGAGTGCGGAATTGAGGGCATAACCGAGGAGAATGCCGGCGAGTACTTCAAGCTCATGCATAAATCGGGAGAAATTCCCGACGACGAACTTAAAAGCACATCAGGCGGCGCCGCTTACGACAGTGAAGGTTTTCTCATCGTCACCGAGGGGAACCTTTGCCGTCAAAGAAACAAAAAAAGCATCTGGAGATGCCAAAAATGCGATCAGGACGAGGCGCACTGTAACTGTTACCCCGAGCCTACCGAGTTCGAGGACTTCTGGGGCGTTGTCATAAGAAAGACAAAGGAAAGCTGCGGGACCTGCGATTATATGCTTGCAAACCCCAGCAAGTTCCATTTCTACTGCTGGGAGCTCGGAAACTGGTAAGCGCCCCGGCTGACTACCGATATTAAGGAGGAAAACCATGAAATCTATCAACGACAAGGACCTTGAAAAGACAACCGGCGGCGTAAACTTTTCAAAGCCGGTATTTGACCCCGGCGACGGCTACATCGGCGGTAGCGGAAGCTGGGAGGGCGCACAGTATATGGAGATCCCGGACCCGAGCCTTCCGTGCTTCAGGAACCTGTTCAACAAGCCGTGCAAGCTTTGCGAATTTTACTATAGTTCTCCCGACCGAAATTACTGCAAATTTGATGAATAATAAACGCAAAGCCCCCGGGATAATAAAAAAGCCCGCCGAGGCTGACTAAAAGCCGCCATCTTTCACGTTGGCGGCTCTTTCATTCCTCGGCGGTTGCCGGCGCCCCGGGCGAAGCCCGCCCCGCGCGCAGCGCGCGGGGCCAGCGGCAGCGAAGCTGCCGCTGCGGCGGCCCCTCCGGGGCCG
>CANRHA010000174.1 GCA_947630315.1 uncultured Clostridia bacterium | reverse complement strand
GGGGCAGTTTTTAAGGTAGTCGAGCGCGTCCGACTGTATTACCCTTGACGCTTCGCCGAACCCGCAGTTTTCAATGTTTTGGCGGATAACGTTTAACGCGGCGCGGTTTTTATCTACAAATACGGCGCTCTTTGCCCCTCGGCTGAGGGCTTCTATGCCGAGCTGGCCGCTTCCGCCGAACAGGTCGAGGACCTTTGCGCCGGGGATATCAAACTGAATTATGGAGAAAACGGCCTCTTTTACCTTGTCGGTGGTCGGGCGGACGTCGTTCCCTTCAAGGGTGATGAGACGCTTGCCGCGCGCCGAACCTGTTATTACTCTCATTTATATATGCTCCTTAGGTTAAAAAACGGATCTCAAAGGCTAAATCTTCAGGTCACAGATTCTATTATAACCAATTTGCGGGCGGTTGTCTATACTTAAAAGGCGAAAAAACTCAAATTTTGGCTTTATGTCTACTTTATCCCGCTTATAAAGCTCTCTATTACCTCCTCGGCCTTTTCGATCGGTATCTTCATGACCTTTGAGATCTCCTCCGGAGTGGCCTCCTTTAAAGCCTGCTTTGTTCTGAACTCGGTAAAGAGCGCTTTGGCCTTTTTGGGGCCTATCCCGCTTATCTTCGTAAGCTCGCTTTCAAAGGTTTGAGCGGAGTGCTTTTTAGTCTGAAACGTTATCGTGTAGCGGTGCACCTCGTCCTGAAGGCGGGTGAGCATGTTGAACACCGCGCGGTTTTTTGATATCACTATCTCGGAGCCGTCGGGGGCTATAACTGCGCGGGTGCGGTGGCGGTCGTCCTTTACAAGGCCGTATACCGGGCAGGGCACGCCCATATCCTTAAGCATCGGCGCGACTGCCGCGACATGTCCTCTGCCGCCGTCAAGAAATATCAGATCAGGCATTGTCGCAAAGCCGGTGTCGGAGCAATCGGGGTCGAAGTAGTTTTCAAACCTGCGGTGCAATACCTCCTGCATCGAGGCGTAATCGTTCTGTTCAATAACGGTTTTTATCGTGAATTTTTTGTAGAATCTCTTTGCGGGGCGGCCGTTGTCTAAGACCACCATGCCGCCGACCATGCTTGAGGAGGCGAGGTTTGAGATGTCGTAGCATTCGATATAAAGCGGCGGCGCCTTTAAGCCCAAAAGCGAGGCAAGTTCTTCAAGGGTTGCTATTTCGCGGCCGCTTCGGCCCACCGACAGCGAGAGCTTTTCGGCGGCGTTTGAACGCGCAAGCTTTATCAGCGAAAGCATTTCGCCGCGCTTCGGAAAATTAAGGTGGACGGCGTGGCCGGATTTTTCACGGAAGTAGCGCTCTATTATATCCGCGCTCTCTATCTCCTCGTCGAGGTAGATCTCTTTGGGTATGCGGCTGCCGCGGTCGTAGTACTGCATAAGGAAGTTTTCGCGGGTGCCGGAGTCCTCTTCGGTCTCGCCGAGCAGAAAATCCGACTTATCGGTGAGCTTTCCGCCGCGGTAGTTGAGCACCGAAACGCAGCTGAGTTCGCCGTTTCGAGCAAGTGCGATTATATCGCAATCGGGGAGATTTTTTTCAAAGACCTTCTGGGTCTCGGCAGCTTTTGTAACTGCGGCTATCCTGTCGCGGAGCATGGCGGCCTTTTCAAAATTAAGTTCCTCGGCGGCCTGCTCCATCTGCCGGGTCATGACTTCGACCGAGGTTGAGCTGCCCGACTTTATATATTCAACGGCCTCGTCTATTATGGCGCGGTAGTCCTCTTTTGAAAAACAGCCGCGGCAAAGGCCGATACAGCGCTTTATCTGGTAATTTAGGCAGGGGCGTTCCTTTTTGAAATCCCTCGGGAATACCCTGCGGCAGGTTGGGAGCATGAACACGCGGTTTACTTCATCTACCGTCTGCTTGGAGGTGAAGCTCGAAGTGTACGGGCCGATGAACTCGCCGCCGCCCTTTTTCTGCATCTCGCGGGTTATGCGGGGGTATTCCTCGTCGGAGATCTTTATATACGAATAGCCCTTGTCGTCCTTTAAAAGGATATTGTACTTCGGCTTGTGCTGCTTTATAAGCGAGCTTTCAAGCACAAGCGCCTCGTATTCCGAATCGGTGACGATAAAATCGTAATCGTATACGTTAGAGACCATCTTCGCGACCTTTGTAAGATGATCGGAATCGCGGAAATAGGAGGAAACGCGGTTGTGAAGGTTTTTTGCCTTGCCGATATAGATGATCGTGCCTGCCTTGTTGCGCATTATATAGCAGCCCGGCAGGTGGCTGAGCTTTGAGGTTTTTTCCCGCAGGTACAAAAGCCTCGGGTTGTCTTCAACTGTTACGCGCATAGCGAACCTCTTGTAAGTTGGTGTAAGTTATAGTTTGGCGGATCGTACAGCGGGCCTTGGGGGCGGGGCCGAGGGCTGCGCCCTCGGCCTTCCGGCCCGCCCGCAGCGCGGCCTAAGCCGCGCTCAGCCCCCCCGCAGGGGGGGCTGGACCCCCGCCGGAGGCGGGGGTCGCCGGGCGGGTCGGATGCGCGCGGCGAAGCCGCGCGCACGCCCCCAAAGGCCGCGGTCAGTCGACGGTTATGCTCTTTATGCGCTGGGGCCGTATCGGCCTGTCGCTGAAGTCGGTGCGGGTCTCGGCAATTTCGTCTACAACTTCTATACCCTCGGTAACTTTGCCGAAGGCCGCGTATTCGCCGTCAAGGTGAGGGGCGTCGCGGTGCATGATGAAAAACTGCGACGAGGCGGAGTCGGGGTGGCGGGAACGCGCCATAGAGATTACGCCGCGGGTGTGCTTCAAATCGTTTTTGACGCCGTTTGAGCTGAACTCACCTTTTATGTTGGTGCCTGAGCCGCCCATTCCGGTGCCCTCGGGGTCGCCGCCCTGGATCATGAACCCGGGGATAACGCGGTGAAAGATAAGGCCGTCATAAAAGCCCTCTCTGGCGAGCTTTTCAAAGTTTGCGACTGTGATAGGCGCGATTTCGGGATAAAGCTCAAGCTTGATTTTCTTTCCGTTTTCCATTTCAATTGTAACCATGATTTTCTCCTTTCGGTTTTTACTGATATCCTATGCCGAGCTCCTCAGGCGTAACCTCGGAGTAACCCGAGGGTATACCGAGATCCATGCCCTCAACGGAACCCTCTATAACATAAAAATCATACAGATCAAATGCCTGACTGCTTAAGTTGCGGTCGGCCACCCTTACCTTTCCGTCGTCATAAAAATCCCATGTAGAGGTAATGTCGGTGCCCTCGACGGTAAAGATCTCGGTGTGCTTGCCGTCCTCGTCCGAGGAGGATATTAAAGTGTACAGCCCGGCGTCATAGCCGAAATTCAGGTCGTAATCCTCAACGCCCTCAACAACACAGTAGGCCATCTCGTCGCTGTCTATGTAAACGGTTTGACCGCCGTGAACAACGGTAGTCAGGTTGTCGTTGATGTAAACCTTGTCGTCGCCGTCGATGAAAAATTCGCGGTCGGTGCTGAAAACGTTGTTGTCGCCGTATGACGTGACCTGGACGAATCCCGCGTGAACGCGGTCGGAATTTAAAAGCTTAAGGTACTCCGGCGCAAGCGCTTCACCCTCGACCTTTTCGGGCAGAGGAACCTCTTCGACCGCCGGCTCGGTTTCGGGCGCCTGAGGCTCGTCCGTGGCGGCGGGGGCGGTTTCTGAAACAGGCTCGGTCGCGGTCGAATCCTCGGCCGGCAGGCTCTCGGGGAGGGTTGTCTCCTCGGGCGCGGCGGCGGGATAATCGGTCACAACGTTATCGGGAATATTTGGGTCGGGCGCAGGGGTCTCGGCGGGGATTTTCGCTCCGCTCTGACACCCGACAAGGAGCGCCGCCGATAAAATTGCGGCGAGTATACGGATTTTTTTCATGGTTGTTACCTCACGGTGAATATGGTTTAAGGGTATTTTAGCATAAATCAATGGGGTTTTCAAGGGCGATTAGGTGTTAGAAGATAGATGTTAGATGTTAGAGCGCTCTGTCAAGGCTTGTGGGAGGATAGGGGCGAGCGGGTCGGTCGGAGCTCTCTGCCGCCTATGCTGCCACTTTTCGTTCCTATCGCAAGCCCCTGCTCTACGCCACCCTTGTCCTCCCGGGTCTGATTTCTGATCTCTGACCTCTGTTCTCTGCCGAAGGCCCGGGCGAAGCCCCGGCGGCCCCTCCGGGGCCGCCGCCGCGCGCCTGCGGCGCGCGGGGCCCGCGCACTCGTGCGCGG
>CANRHA010000173.1 GCA_947630315.1 uncultured Clostridia bacterium | reverse complement strand
CCTAACATCTAAAAGGGTTAGGCTCCGGGCTGTACCGCGCGCCCTAAAAGAGTCCTTCAGATTTCTGACATCTGCCCTCTGTCTTCTATCAGCACCCCTCCCCCCGCCCGGCTTTTGCAGAAAGCCCGGACATAGCGAAGCCCCCTCCCCTTGAGGGGAGGGGGTCATGGGATAGGGTGAACGGATAGTAGTTAGAGAGTAGTTGTTAGTAGTTAGTTGATGAGGTCACGAGGGTACAGATAACCTGAGGGTAAGCGGATACCTTATTACAAGGTAGGCGCGGGCGGCAATCTAATTACTGATATATCTGCGGTTGCCGCCCGCGCCGGATCACCCCTCCCCCGCCCGGGCTACGCACAAGCCCGCGGCCTCGCGCCTCCCCCTCCCCTCGAGGGGAGGGGGTCAGGGGATAGGGTGATTCAAATAGTATGAGAAAATTTCCGCAAGGAAATTTGCGAATACCTTTTTATAGTGAGCGGACGTGCGTTGTTTGGCTTTTTCCGGGTGGCGCACAATCGACCGGGTCATTTAAGATAGTATGAGCGGAGCGAATACCTTTTTATCAAGCGTGGGCAGTCTCACTCTGTCACTCCCGCCCCCCAAGAGAGCGTTCTATCTTCTATTCATCTATCTTCTAACGCTCTAACAGCATGATCTGCTCCGCTGCAAATACCTTTTTCAAGGTTGTGCAGCGTGGAAACCTTATTATATGTAGCAAGGCATGTCACCCCAAACAATATGAGCGAAGCGAATACCTTTTACCCCCCTCGGCGGCAGGTTGTACCGCCCAACTGGGAAGGAACGTTTCTGTCTTCTGACTTCTGCCCTCTGTCTTCTGTTAGGATAGCATGAGCGGCTCCGCCGCGAATACCTTTTCTCCCCATTGGTTGAAGCGCTCCCTCCTGAGTCCGCACCCGTCTGTTCCCCTCCCCACCGGGGAGGGGTCAGGGGTGGGGCAACTTTAAATAGCATGAGCGAAGCGAATCCCTTTTTACAAGGTCGCTATAAGCAAAAACTATATTATTTGCAGCAAGTCACGTCACCCCCAACTAACATAATCACATCGACCCATCCAAAATTTCCGACACCAACCCGCGCAGTTTATCGCACCTGCAATCCCCCGCGAAATACTCGCGCACGCTCTTTCTGTCGAGCGTGCCCCTGACAAGCTCGGGGTCAAGATCGCGCAAAATGTCCTCAAGAGGCCGGAACGCCGCGGCGCGGACCTCATCTAAAATCCGCTTATTCCGCTGCTCGGGTACTGCCCGCTCGCGGGGATAGCCCTGCCCTGAGGGCTCCCCGAAAAGCTTTTCAAAGATATATTCAAGGTTCAGCTCGCCGCCCCAGCCGAAGCCCTTTGCAAACGGTATCGCTATTGCGTTGCCGTCGTTTATCTGCGCGAAGGTATAGGCGTCGAGCGGGTCTTCGATATGCCCGCAGATCACGCCCGGAAAGCTGTTGCAGGCAAGCGTCGCGCCCTCGCCGGTGCCGCAGCCCGTGACGACATAATCCGCCGCGCCGCCGCCAAGAAGCACCGCCGCCAGAATGCCGATCTGCACATATGTGAGCTGCGCGTCGTCGGGGCCGTACATGCCGTAGTTTCTGACGGTGTGGCCCATCGGCTCGACCACCATTTTAAGCGCTTTTTCAATGATCTCGTTCTTCACCGCCTGGCTGTTTTCTGTAATAAGTGCGATTTTCATGATCTCTCAACCTTTCTGCATTCCGGCTTTGCCGTCTGTTTTTGATATCTTTTCCGACCCTGATTTCTATCAGGGCTGTTTTCCTATATATGCCAAGATCCCGCCGTCAACATATAAAATCTGGCCGTTCACGAAATCCGAGGCGCGCGACGCAAGAAAAACCGCCGCGCCTGCAAGATCATTCGGCTCGCCCCATCTCTCGGCGGGGGTTTTTGAGATAATGAAGCGGTCGAAGGGGTGGCGGCTGCCGTCGGGCTGAATTTCGCGAAGCGGCGCGGTCTGGGGCGTAGCGATATACCCCGGACCGATGCCGTTGCACTGAATGTTGAACCGCCCGTATTCCGAGGCGATATTTTTTGTGAGCATTTTCAACCCGCCCTTTGCCGAGGCGTAGGCCGAGACCGTTTCGCGGCCGAGCTCACTCATCATCGAGCAGATGTTGATTATCTTTCCGCCGCCGCGCTTTATCATACCGGGTATCACCGCCTTCGAGCAGATAAACGGCGCGGTCAGGTCGGTATCGACAACCTCCCGAAAATCTTCTGCGCTCATCTCGGTCATCGGTATGCGCTTGATTATCCCCGCGTTGTTGACTAAAATATCCACCCCGCCGATCTCATTGACCATCTTTACGGCCTGCTTTTCGTCGGTGACGTCGCAGATGGACCCGCGGGCCGAAATTCCCCTTGCCGAGTAGCCCTCGAGCGCGGTTTTTAGATGTTCCTCCGAGCGGCAGCAAAAGGCGATCTCAGCCCCGGCAGAACCGAGCGCCTCGGCAATTGCAAAGCCTATTCCGTAGGCCGCGCCCGTCACGAGCGCCGTCTTACCCTTAAGCGAAAAAAGTTCGGTGATGTTCATGATCAGTCCTCCGCACGGTCGGCGGGTATATCCTCGCCCGACCAGATTTTTTGTGATGTAAATTTTGTCTCCCCGCCCGACCAGAAGCTATGATTTTCGGCAAGCCCGAGCGGCAAAAACGCCGTCTCGCAAAGATACAGGCTTCCCGTTGAGACATAGCCCTCGCCTATCGACGGCTGAGCTCCGCTTATTCCTATCTTCAAAAAGCCGTTTTCAACGAAAATGTCGCCCGAAAGCGTTCTTGAAATGACCGCCGAAAGCGCGCACCTGACCTGCTCGGGCGGAAGATCATCAGAAAGATCATCATATAAAGCGGCGTGCGAAAGCGCGTGGAATGCGCCGAAGCGGTATGCCGCCGACCTCCCGACTATCGGAAATGTGCCGTCAGGGGCTATCAGTCTCTCTAAAACGTCGGCGTATCGCTTTTCACGCCTAAGCGCCTTTTTAAGCAGCTCCGCAAGCTCGGCAATATCGCCGAATGCCTTTAAAATATCGATGTACAGCGGCTGTATCACAAAGCTGTTGTAATAATCGTTTCTCAACAGCTCGCCGTCGCCGTAAATACCGTCGCCGAGATACCATTTTTCAAGCCTGTCCGCAGCCTTGAATATCGGCTCGGTGAGATAATCCCCGCCGAGGGTCCTGATCCCCGCCTCGACAGCGGCGGGAAAAAGCACCCAGTTTGAACCGTCCGCCTGAAATTTTCGCGTAGAAATAAGCGCGGAGATAAGCCGTTTGCGGGCGTCGCCGTCAAGCTTTTCGGAAAGTTCGGCAGGGGCTCGCACAACAGCGTCAGCCAAAAAAGCCGCGTCGACGAGCGACTGACCGTAGCCCTCGGAAAAATTCATCAAATCCGGCGAATCAGGGTCGACAGCGGCCGAAATGCAGTTCCGCACGATCAGGCGGTAATTTTCCTGCAACTTTGCCTCATCGCCCGAAGCGCCGCCAAGCTCAAGCCACGGCGCGATCCCCATAAGCGTTCTGCCGAGGGCCTCAAGACAGCTGTAAGGCTCTCTGCCCGCTTTGCAGATCGGCATTTTCTCGCGCAGCTTGCCATCGCTAAGGTTTAAAAGAATAGGGTCGGCGATTTTCAACATGGCCCTGAGCCAATCGGCGCGGGTCTTCACCATAAAAACGTCTCCCTCCCGCAGAGCTTCAGCGCCGCCTCGGTCAAAAAGTAGTCGCCGTAAATTATCACGCCCTCGTGCCATGGATCGTGGTAGGCGGCGGTGCATTTTTCGAGGATATTGTCGCAATCAAGATCGAACCGACAGCGGTTTTCAATGAGCGTTTTAAGAAGGTTTTCCGCCGCTTCGCGGTATTTTTCACCCTCAAATCTCGACAGCTCCAAAAGCCCGCAGGCGGCAATAGCGGCGGCAGTCGAGTCCTCATACCAAGGCTCGGGCGGCTGATCGAAATCAACAGGAATAAAGCCGTTTTCGGGGATCCGCCCGATGAACCTGTCCGCGATTTTCACAGCCGTTTCGAGGTACTCGCGCTTTTTTGCGTGAATGTACGAAAGCGTGAAACCGTACAGCCCCCAAGCCTGCCCGCGCGTCCATGACGAGCCGTGGGCGAACCCCTGGCCGCCGTGGCTTCTGAGCCGCTCGCCGCTTTTCGGGTCGAACTCGACGATGTGGCAGAC
>CANRHA010000172.1 GCA_947630315.1 uncultured Clostridia bacterium | reverse complement strand
TAACTCTGCATGACGTGACGCCGAGCGAGGCTGGGTCTCAGAGGGCGGCTCGGTATCGGGCCTCGAAAAACAGCTCAGGAACTTCTTTGACGAAACCGGCATTCAGCCCTATGCGGTGCTTCTTGACTACCGCCCCGAGCTTACTACCGACCCTCAGAAGCAGCAGTTCGCCGAACAGTGGTACGATGAAAACATCGGCGGAACAACATCGTTTGCGTTCTTCTACTTCGGCGAGCGCAACCCCGATGACGTCGGATTTATGTGCTATGTCGGCGGGGCCGAGGCTCTCGGGATAATGGACTCCGAGGCTGTGGACATCTTCTGGGCGATATGCGATCAGGAATGGTACAGCGACGCCACCACCGAAGACGCAATAGCAAACACCTTCAACCGCACCGCCGACAGGATAATGACCAAAACCGCAACCAAGGCAGACAATATGCGGGTGGTGCTTATAATTATCCTCGTCATAGTTATAGCGGCGGCAATAATCTACATCATGAACAAACGGCGTAAACAAGAGAAAGAGCGCAACGAAGAAACGCGCAGGATTCTCGAAACGCCTTTGGAATAAAACCGAAAGGAAGATAAAAATGGGTATTATTTCAAGATTCGCTGATATTATGAAATCTAATATCAACGCGCTGTTAGACAAGGCGGAGGACCCCGCAAAGATGGTAGATCAGTACCTTCTTGATATGCGCGAAAATCTCGCCGAGGTAAAAAAGGAGACCGCAGGCGTCATAGCCGCCGAGGCCAAGGCAAAGCGCGATCTCGAAGAAGCGCAGGAGAAGGTCGAAAAGGCTCTTAAGAGCGCTCAGAACGCCCTCAAGGCCGGCGACGAGGACGCCGCAAGAAAGCTTATCGCCGAAAAGCAGCGCTATGAGGGCCTTGTTGCCGACAGAGAAAAAGCCTACGCCTTAGCTCACGACAACGCCGAAAAGATGCGCCAGATGTACGACAAACTTGTAAACGACATCCGCGAGCTTGAAGACAGAAAGGCAAACATCAAGGCCAAGAGCGCAGCCGCCAAGGCTCAGACTAAGATCAACGACATGACCGCCGGCATGGATTCAACCGCTTCTCTCGAGGCGTTCGACAGAATGGAAGCCAAGGCCAACGAGGCGTTCGATAAGGCGATGGCCGAGGCCGAACTCAACGTTTCAAAGGACGAAGTCGAAGACCTCGTCGACAAGTATTCAAGCGTCGATTCCTCCGTAGACGACGAGCTTGCAAAGATGAAGGCCGAGCTCGGTATCTGATTACATACCGCGCCTTCGGAAAATTTAAAAAATTATTTGCAAAGATGTTGACATTTCAACATCTTTGTTTTATAATATGGGTGTTGACTTTGTAAGGGAGTGTTATTTATGCTTGAACGCTTTGAAAAGTTTACAAACACCGTCTATGAGATTCAGCGCTGCTGGAACCGCATAGCCGCCGAGGAGATGGAGTTTTACGGCTTAAAGGGCGCGTACGCGGTATATTTAATAGCGATGTACCGCCGCCCCGAGGGGATAACCGCCGCCCAGCTGGGCCAGCTCTGCGCGCGGGATAAGGCAGATGTTTCGAGGGCGGTAGCGGTTATGGAATCGCGGGGGATAATAAAAAAGGAGAGCGGCAGCGGAAATCTTTACCGCGCAAGGCTCACCCTGACCGAATACGGGCTTGCGATAACATCGAGCGTAGTAAAAAAGGCCGAAGCCGCCGAAAACATAGCCGGCCGCGGGCTTTCTGATTCGGAGCGCGCGGTTTTATACAGCGCCCTATTCCGGGTGAGCGAGAACATGCAGGAGCTTTGCCGCACGGGGATCCCTCAGCCCGCAGACGAAAAAACAGAACTTCCCGCCGAGCCTCGGCTCAGCGAAACCTGAACGGGAGGATAAAAATGAGCGTAAAAATTATTATCGATTCCTCGACCGACGCCGCCGAGGCGGTAAAAAACAGATTCACGGTGGTGCCGCTGCCGGTATTTTTCGGCGAAGAAAAATTCATCGACGGCGTAAACCTGACCCACGCGGAATTTTATGAGAGGCTTAAAAGCTCGCCTCAGCTGCCGAAAACAAGCCAGGCCGCGCCGTATGACTACTCAACGGCGTATGAGGCCGCGACCGCCGACGGCAGCAGCGCGGTGGTGCTGACAATATCAAAAAAGCTCTCGGGAACATATCAGAGCGCGATGATAGCCGCCGAGGACTTTAAAGGCCGGGTGTTCGTTGTGGACAGCGGAACGGTCACGATATCTGCGGGGATTCTCGCCGAATACGCGCTGAGGCTTGCCGACAGCGGTATGCCGGCGGAAAAGATAGCCGAGGCGTTGGAATCAAAAAAGAAGGACGTAAGGCTTATAGCTATGGTCGACACCCTTGAATACCTCAAAAAGGGCGGAAGGCTCTCGGCGGCGGTGGCGTTTGCGGGCGAGCTTTTGTCGGTAAAACCGGTGATCTCGGTAGAGGACGGCGAAATACATATTTTAGGCAAGGCGAGGGGCGCCAAAAACGGCAACAACCTCTTGGAGGCCGAGATAAAAAAGACCGGCGGCGTTGATTTTTCAATGCCGATACTGCTCGGATATTCGGGAACCGACCCCGCGAAGCTTCACGGTTATATCGATGATTTTTCCGAACTGTGGCGCGGACACGCCGAGGCGTTCTCGATCGCCGAAATAGGCAGCGTTGTGGGAACTCACGCCGGGCCGGGCGCGATAGCGGCGGCGTTCTTTGTAAAATAAAATTCCCCCGGGAGAGGCTTTCTCCCGGGGTTTTTAAGCGTCATCTTATTTCGCCGACATCGTAAGGCGTGGTCTGGTATACAAAATAGTTTAGCCAGTTTGAATACAGAAGGTTTGCGTGCGCGCGCCATTTTACATTCGGGGCGAGGGTCGGGTCATCGTTCGGAAAGTAGTTTTTCGGAACGTCGATATCAAGGCCCTTTTCAACGTCTCTGAAATACTCTTTGGCGAGGGTGTCGGGGTCGTATTCCGAATGGCCGGTTATGAAGATCTGCCGGCCGCCGCTCGTCATACAGGCGTATATGCCCGCCTCGGGGCTTTCGGCCAGTATTTTTATGTCGGGAACGCGGCGCAGGGCGTCCTCATCGACGGCGGAATTTCTCGAATGTGGGGCGTAAAAGGTATCGTCAAAACCGCGGAAGAGTATCGGGTTTTTGTAGCTGACCTGATGCTCGAACACGCCGAAGAGCTTCTTTTTTAAGGGCATCTTTTTTATGCCGAAGTGGTAGTAAAGTCCGGCCTGCGCTCCCCAGCAGATGTGGAAGGTGGAGTGAACGTGGGTCTTTGACCACTCGAATATCCGGCAGAGCTCCTCCCAGTATTCGACCTCCTCAAATTCAAGGTGTTCGACCGGCGCGCCGGTTATTATCATTCCGTCGAAGCGCCGATCCTTTACGTCGTCAAAGGTCTTGTAGAAGGATATAAGGTGTTCCGGCGAGGTGTTTTTTGATTCGTGGCTCGCGGTCCTTATAAGCTCCATCTCCACCTGAAGCGGCGTATTTCCCAAAAGCCGCGCAAGCTGAGTTTCGGTGGCTATCTTTGTCGGCATAAGGTTGAGTATGAGGATCTTAAGGGGGCGTATGTCCTGAGTGAGCGCCCTTGTTTCGGTCATCACGAAGATGTTTTCATCTGCGAGCGTTTTTGCCGCAGGCAGCGAGTTTGGTATCTTGATTGGCATTAAAACCGCTCCTTAGCTGTATAATTCAGCCGGTTATTTACAGTCTGTCAAGCGCCTGCTTAATGTCGTCTATAAGATCGGCGGCGTTTTCTATTCCGCACGAGAGGCGCACAAGATCGGGCGAGACCCCTGCGGCGGCAAGCTCGGCGTCGTTCATCTGGCGGTGAGTGGTGCTCGCGGGGTGCAGACAGCAGGTCCTTGCGTCGGCGACATGAGTTTCAATAGCACAGAGCTTAAGGTTTGACATGAATTTTTCGGCGGCGGCTCTGCCTCCCTTTACGCCGAAGCTTATAACTCCGCAGGTGCCGTTCGGCATGTATTTTTCGGCGAGGGCGTGGTCTGGGTTGTCTTTGAGATCGGGGTAGAACACCCAGCTTATCCTGCTGTCAATCGAAAGGTATTCGGCGACCGCCCTTGCGTTTTCACAATGGCGCTGCATCCTTACATGAAGGCTTTCAAGCCCGAGGTTAAGAAGGTAGGCGCTCATCGGCGACGGAGTAGAGCCGAAATCGCGCATCAGCTGAGCGGTGGCC
>CANRHA010000171.1 GCA_947630315.1 uncultured Clostridia bacterium | reverse complement strand
CCCCGCGCTTTTCGGGATCGCAGTTTTTGATGATGAGCAGTATGCTCGTCATCAAAAACTGCGATCCCGAAAAGCGCGGGGAGATCTGGAAACTCGCAGAAGACACCGTGCGCGGGCTGTGTGAAAACGGCCTCGACCGCAAGAGGCTCCATAGCGCCCTCAGCCGTATGGAGTTCGCCATGCGCGAAAAGGATTACGGCGGAATGCCGAGGGGCCTTGTCTACGCTATGACCACCCTCGAAAGCTGGCTCTACGGCGGCGACCCCGCTCAGGGTCTCTGCTGCGACGCCGTATTCGCCTCGCTGCGCAAGAAGATAGACGAAGGCTGGTTTGAAAAACTCCTCGGGGATATAGTTCTCCGCTCGGAACACCGCGCAAGGGTCTGCCTGCTGCCCTCAAAGACCTTAGGCGAGGAAAAGCGCGCGGCCGAGGAAGCCCGCCTCAGCGAGATCAAATCAAAGATGTCCGAGGAGGATATCTCCCGCGTTATCGATGAATTTGCCGCCCTCAGAAAGAGGCAGGAGCAGCCCGATACGCCCGAACAGCTCAACGCCCTGCCCAAGCTCTCGGTGTCGGACATTCCCGCAGAGGGCCAGATAACCGAGCAGATCAAAAAAGAGATCGACGGCATAACCGTTCTGCACCACCCGCTTAAGACCGACGGCATCACCTACCTCATTTTAAACTTCAAAGCCGACGACATACCCGGGGAGGAGCTGAGCGAGGCCGCGTTCTTTGCTTCGCTTATCGGCCAGACCGCCACCGAAAGCTTCTCCGCTATCGAGCTGCAAAGCGAATTGCAGGCGTGCCTCGGAAGATTTTCCTGCAGCGCCGACGCCTACGCGCCCCTCGGCAGCCTTACCGAGGCCGCCCCGAACATCAAGGTAAAAATAGCCCTGCTCGACGGCATGAAAAAGGACGCGGTGCGGCTTGTAGACGAAATTCTGAACCGCTCCGATTTTAAGGACGCAAACTTTATCTACAATATTCTGCGCCAGAGCAGGATAGGACTTGAACAGACCATCGCCATGTCGGGCGACTCCTTCGCCGGTATGCGCGCCGCTGCACAGTGCTCCGCAAGGGGAGCCGTAGGCGAAAAGCTCCACGGAATATCCATGCTCAGATGGCTTCAAAAGGCCGACGCCGAATTTGAAGCCGGCAAGGAGACCTTCTCGTCAAGGCTTTCAGCGCTCAAAAATAAGATATTCTCAAAAGCCCGCCTGACGGTTGGCGTTACCGGCCCCATCGATGAAAAGTTCATATCCGAAATAATAGGCGTGTTAAATGATTCTCCCGCCGGCAAGCCGGTAAAATACGGCGTTCTGCCCTCTGTGAGCGAAGGATTCATTATCCCCGCGGAGATAGGTTTTGCGGCAAAATCCGGAAACCTTTCGGCGCTGGGCGAACGCTGCAGCGGCGCGGCGAGGGTTGCGGCGCAGCTTTTAACCTACGATTACCTCTGGAACGAGGTAAGGGTAAAGGGCGGCGCGTACGGCACGCATATGTCCGCAGGACTCACCGGGCAGATGCTTCTCACCTCATACCGCGATCCGAGCCCGAGCCGTTCGCTCGAGACATTCGGCAAGACCGCCGGTGTGCTCAGGGAGTTCTGCGCGCAAAATGGCGATCTTGAAAAGTTCATCATCGGAACCGTCTCCGCGATCGAACCTGTTTTAACGCCCCAGACCGAAGGCTCTCTCGCCTTTGACAACTTCTTCAACGGCCGCACCGCGGAGGATATCCGCCGCGAGAGAAAAGAGATCCTCGGCGCGACATATTCCGATATCGAGGGCTTCAGCCGCGTTCTTGATGAAATACTTGACGGCGCAAAGGTCTGCGTAGTCGGCGGAAAAGCGGCTGTGGACGCCTGCGGCGACAAGCTTGAAAAGATTGAGAGCATAGCGTAATAAAGTTTTCGTGCGGTCGGTAGGTATAATAAGGTAACGGGGAAAGATTCTGAAATCTTACATCTGATACCTGATATCTACTTGACCGCACGGCTGTAAAATGTTAAAATAATCATACAGACCGAGGTAAAATTCATGCGAAGGGGGTGTAAGCAGTATTTATCCTTTTTGTGCTAACGTCTGAATAATCATGAAAAGGGAATGTTTTTTATGCTGAAAATTATTGAGTCGGTGATCATGACCTGACCGGGAGGCCGGGCTGCCTCCTAAAAAATTTTTTTCGGAGGATCCATGTATCAAAAATCAAAAAATTCATCCTACAAAGGCTATGACCGGCAGGACGAAGGGCCGTTTGAATGCGTATTCTGCGGCAGAACGGTCACGCCCGACGGCGCCGGCACGCGTCACCGAAATCACTGTCCATACTGCCTTTGCTCGAGGCATCTTGACAACGAGCCGGGAGATCGGGCGGCAGACTGCGGCGGGATCATGGAACCGGTCGCGGTGTGGGTGCGAAAGGGCGGCGAGTGGGCTGTTATCCACCGCTGCCGGGTCTGCGGAGCGCTGTCGTCAAACCGCATCGCCGCCGACGACAACAGGATAAAGCTACTGTCGCTGGCGCTAAAACCGCTCGCGGAGCCGCCGTTCCCGCTGGACAAAATAGATTTGGAGGAGTAACATCGCGCAGCCGGCCAAAACCGGCTGCTTTTTAGACGATAGGCGTTAGATGATAGATGGTAGAACGCTCCACTGAGGGAGAGTGCGGCACGACAGGCAATCACAACTCCGTTATAAGCGTTTCTGTCTTACTCTGTTTTCAGAACTCGGTCGCGCGCCCATTCCTCCCCCATATCCCCTACGCTTAAATTCACCACCGAATGTGACGCCTTTAAACTCTAACTTCTATCATCTATCATCTAATATCTACGGTGTGCCCTTTTTGGCCGCATCTCTTCTGATCGGGCGTCTTGACATTTCCTCGCCGCGGGCTTATTATAATATATGAAAGGAGTGGGCGCGGTGGATGTTGCAAGGTTTATGCCGCTTACAAAAAGGACGGCGGCGGTGCTCGCGTGCGGGGGAGAAAGCCGCAGAATGGGCCGGAATAAGCTTCTTATCGACCTCTGCGGAAAGAGCTGTATTCGCCGCTCGGCTGAGGCGCTTGCCGCCTGCCCGGACATCGAAAAAATAATCGTCGCCGCTCCGCGTACTCTTTGGGATACTTATTCGCGTGAGCTTGCGGGTATCTCAACGCCCATAGTTTTTTCCGAGGCCGGCGCAACGCGCTCCGAATCTGTAAAAAATGCGGCGGCTCTCGCGGACGGCGATATAATTTTGATACATGACGGCGCAAGGCCGCTTGTTTCGGCCGCCGAGGTCAATGATTCAATAGAAGACGCGTTCAGATACGGCAGCTCGGTGGTGTGCACGCCTCTTAAAGATACCGTGAGATTTTCGGACGGCGAAAAAAGTTTCTGCCCCTCCCGTGAAAATCTCTTTACAGTTCGCACGCCGCAGACGTTTTCCGTCGCCTTATACAGGGCCGCCCTTGAAAACGCCCCGGGCGATTTTACCGACGATTCACAGCTTATCGACGCCCTCGGCATAACGCCGCACATCACCGAGGGAAGCTACCGCAACATAAAGCTGACCACCGAGGACGATATAGCCCTCGCGCGGCAGTATCTTGGAGGGAACACTTTGAGGATAGGACACGGATATGACGTTCACAGGCTGGCAGAGGGCAGAGACCTCATTCTCGGCGGTGTAAAGATCGATTGGAACAAGGGGCTTTTAGGTCATTCGGACGCTGATGTTCTTGTTCATGCCGTTATGGATTCGATCCTCGGGGCCGCCTCAATGGGAGATATAGGCAAACTGTTTCCCGACAGCGACCCGGCCTATTCCGGCGCAGACAGCCTTAAGCTTCTTGAGGAGGTATCTTCAAGAATAAGAGCCGCAGGCTTCGATATAGAAAACATAGACGCTACCGTGATAGCCCAGGCCCCCAAGATCTCGCCGTACATTCATAAAATGACGGAAAATATTTCCCGCGCGGCAGGGATAGCCCCGGAATGCGTATCGGTAAAGGCCACGACCGAGGAGGGTCTCGGCTTTTCGGGCAGGGAAGAAGGCGTCTCGGCGCACGCGGTATGTCTTCTAAGAAAAAAATAAAAAAATTTTTCAAAAACCCCTTGCATTTTCAAAACAGATTTGATATAATAACAAAGCTGTGTTGAACGCTGTCCGCCTCAGCATTGGGATATAGCCAAGCGGTAAGGCAGCGGACTTTGACTCCGTCATTCCGGTGGTTCGAATCCACCTATCCCAGCCA
>CANRHA010000170.1 GCA_947630315.1 uncultured Clostridia bacterium | reverse complement strand
TGTTGCCTTCAATTCCTACAAGATACATGTTTTCGTTGAAGCCGTAGTCGCCGCAGTGTACAACTACGTTGCCGCTCCACTCATAATTGTAAGAAGAGTAGGGGTATTGGCCGTAGCCGTAGCCGTATGCGATATCATCGGCAATAGCGCTGTAATCTATCTGCGTAGCAAATTCATACTCGCCTACATCGGCGTCAAATATAAGCTCGTCCTCGAAAGGCACCATAGTGGCGTAGAAGCTTTCAACAACTTCGCCGGTTTCCTTATCTACGATATTTACTTCGGGATAAACCGCAAAGTAAGCTATAGAGCCTGCGTCGGTGAACTTGCCCGAAACGGTGGGAAGCTCGCCGTCCTTGCCGGTGACCGATACCGAGTTGCCTACAAGCTCGGGAGCGGTGCGGTCAATAAGAACATCAAAGGATATTACGTCGCCCTTCATGGACATTTCATGGCCGTTGAAGGTCGGGAAGGTAGAGGGATCGTCGAAATCGATAGAATCGACATCGATCACATATTCCTCGTATTCTTCATCGTAGTACGTATTATAATCGCCGTCGTTGAACGCGTAGATCGAGTATTCGACCTCGGTTCCGTCGGGCAGGGGAACATAGTTGCCCTCGTCGTCAACATAGGTGCCGTCCCAACTGTAATTAAGGTTTGCCATCATCGGGTAAGGAACATATCCTACGCTGCCCATGTATGTGACAACGGTCTTAGGAACGCAGCCCAAGGCAACGGCGTCATAGTATTCGCCGGTTTCCTTGTCTCTTGCGACCATGATTATCACTCTTGCGTCGCGGAGCTGATAGAGGGTAAAGTCGTTTATTCCGACAATATAATCGGAAAGCGTGATGTTTTCCTCGAGATATCTCGCCTCGTAACCGAGCTGAGCCTGCTGGAACAGGGTGTCGTAGGGGTTGCCGCCGAGATCATAGAAGCTCGCGCCGTCGAAATATCCTAAGGAGCTTGTACCGTAGGTGGTGTTGTAAGCGGTCTCGGTCGCAGCGCCGTTTTCGTCCTTGAAGTCGAGCCATGTAGAAGCGTCGAATATAGGAGCTTCGGTCCAGTCGCCTATAAAGCCGAGGAACGGTACGCTGAGCGTCGGATTTACGCCGGTCGGGTCTTCAAGAAGGATATAGCCCTCAAGGTAGGTGCCGTTCGGGAAGATCCTCTTGATCTGACTGGCGGTCAATTCGGTATCGGCGATAGAAAGCGTGCCGCTTAAGACCTGCTCTCCGCAGATCTGACTGTCGCCGTAGCCGTTTACGGTAACGGTGCCCAGATCCTTATCGCCTATTTCCAAATCGAAATCGCCGAAGGCAAATTCGGTGCCGTCATCGTCAAGGGCTATAAACTGAGGAATAAGGTAGTGAGCGGTAGCCTTATATGTAACGGCCTTGTTGGTAAGGTTCATAAGGTAGAGGCTGAAATCAAATTCGCCGTCGGGGTCGTCAAGAAGCTCGAGCTTGCCTATCTTCTTGTTCATGCCGTCTTCGTCGCGGACATCGACAAATACAGGCGAGGATATAGCACTCTCAACGTTTACAAGGCCTGCGCCCTGCCAACGCGGGCTTACAAGTTCGCCGTAAGCGTCGGTCTGAGGAACGGCGGTAGAAGCCATAAGGTGTTCCGCTATAAACGCGCGTTCCATAGAGGAAACTCTCGGGAACGCCTCGGCCACATGCTGCTGTACAAGAGCGCTGATGCCGGCGATATGAGGAGCAGCCATAGAGGTACCGCTCATAAAGCCGTAGGCGCCGGTGTAATCGTCATGATAACCGGGGGTGTTGTAGTTGTAACTGGTGTCAAAAAGACTCGACCAGATATTTCCGCCGGGGGCGGTTATATCGGGCTTAAGGGTGAGCGAAGGAGTTGCGCCCCACGAAGAATAGGAGGACATCTTGCCGGGAAGATCGGCGTTGGTGTCGGCAAGGTCGACCAGTTCGTCGTCGCTCGGACCTGCAACTATCCTCATTTCGCCTTCAACGTTGGTCAGCTTTACCTCGTGACCGGCCTTGATGGCGTCAAGGATCTTGTGGCCGTCTTCATACGAGATGAAGATGGCGGGCATGGTGACGTCGGAGGGAACCGACATGTTGATGAGGCTTTCGCCGGGAACGTTGTCGTAAACGATAACGCCCTGAATACCTGTAATACCATGAGAGTTTCTCGGGCCGTATGCCATACTGTTGCGGAGTTTTGTCTCAAAGCTGAGAACTTCTCCGGACGAATCGGTGCCGCCTCTCTCTACGAGGGCAAATCCGATCTTGTTGCCAAATTCCGAAGCCTGTCTGTACTCGCTGTCAAGTCCGTGGCCTGCGTCGTAGATCACGCCGCCTCCGGGGATCTCATCGGCAAAGTTTTCGATAAACGACGGATAAGCTATGCCGTCTATGGCAACGTTGGTGTATTCAAAGAAATCTTCCTTGCCGTTATCCGACCAGGAGATAGCGTAGGCTCCGCTGATGGAGTTGTTGATAGAGGCAACCGCCATAACGGAATCATACGACGCGGGAGAGCCCAACATAGAGTTCTCGGGGTTGGCCGCAAGGTTGTAGCCGTAAACGCCGTCGGTGAAGCCGTAAGAGCCGTCGCCGTTGGCTGAGTTTGAAGCCGCGGAACCGCTGTTACCGGCGGAAACCGCAAGGGTTATACCGGCAGCCTCAAGTTCGGCGTAAACCTCGTGCATAAAGGTGTCGTCCTCAGCAAAGCCGTTGTCGGAACCGAGCGACATGTTGATGACGTCGGCGCCGAGGAGCATAGCGTCGTTAAGGGCGTAAAGAATAACGTCCTCCATCATAGTGCCGTCGTCGCCGAACACCTTCATGATGAGGAGCTGGGCGTCGGGGGCAACGCCGGAGAACTTGACCGCTCCGTCGTCAGTTTCCGCGTAACCGGCTATTGTACCGGCAACGTGGGTGCCGTGGTCGGCCTCGCCGGCAGATTCGACATCACCGTGAACGTTGTTGTCAAAGTCATGGTAGTCGAACGCGAACGGAACCTTGAGGTTATAATACATGGCGCTCTCGGTGTTAGGCTTCTTCATCGAAGCGATGAGGTCGCCGCCCTCAAGTAAGCGCATCATGCTTGTTCTGTTGTACGCGACAAATTCTAACGGGTTGTCGCTCGCGAAGGATTCATCGGTAAAAGCTTCATGAGTGTGGCGGATATCATATACGTTCTCATAATCGCCGTTAGGCTCGGTAACGCTGAAGCCGGCGTACTCGATATCGAGGCCGGTGTCAAGTATCGCCACAACGAGTCCTTTACCGGTTATGCCCTCCGCCCATGCCGCGTCTAAGTCTACCATATCGTAGCTGTAGGAAGCGGTGCCGGCGTCGACGTTGGTCTTAGGAGGCTCGGGGATAGAATATGTATCCTGAACAAAAGCTCTCTTAACTCCGGGAAGGGCCTTTACGGATTCAAGCATACCGTAAGGCATCTTGGCGGTCATACCGTTAAAGAGGCTGGTGAACTGGTACAGGATCTCAACGTTTGAATTAGAGGTCTGTAATGCGGATACCGTCATCGGAACATCTGCGCCGGCGTTAAATGCCGGAAGCGAATTTATCTGTGCGATAACGTTTTGCTGATCAGAAAGCAGATCATCGGCTATTCTGTCGGCGGTTGCTGAGGTGAGGTATGCAGATAATGCTTTGCCTCCACCTGCGGCGTCTTCGGCGTCGATCGCCATAGGCATGGGATCGCTGTTGTAATGCTCTAAAACCGAGGGTTTTTCGAGCTGAATTACAACGTTCACGATTTCATCGTCGGAGTAAAGCTTCTCCGGGGTGAAATCGCGCTCCGAATGTGCCATTTCCCTGTCGGAGCGGCCGATGTTTGTTGCGGTTACTACTCTCGATTCGGTTGCCGAGGCTTCGCTGAAATCAGCAAAAGCGGTAAGCGAAACCGAGCTGAGAAGCATCGCAAAAACAAGAAGCGCCGACACAAGGCGGGTCATTCTGTTGCGCATACGTTTTTCTTCCTTTCTTAATTAAGCAGCGCGAAGCATTGCTATGTCTTATTATAAATTTTAGGAGATTAAAAGTCAAGTGCCGCCGGGTAAAATCCTTATAGCAGTTTTAGAAAAAATTTATGCAAAAAAGCAAAAAATAAGAGAGGGGTTCGCCTCTCTTAATAAGCCTGTTTAATTTCATTTCAGCGCTGAAAGTTACCCCCCCCCGCATAGAAAAAGCGCGAATCTGCTTCCTCCGCGAGCGTCTCGTAGATGTCTATCTGCTTTTCTATTTC
>CANRHA010000169.1 GCA_947630315.1 uncultured Clostridia bacterium | reverse complement strand
CTCCCCGCGCGTATCAGTATATCCTTGGCGGCCCTTAGGGTAAGAGGCGTAAGCGGCGCGGTATACGGAACCGAAAAGCTGTCGGTCGTGCAGGCGCTTACAAGAGTCACCGCGTTTAAAAGGGCTATCCCGAAAAACCCGAGCACCCCGCCGGCAAAGACGTTCAATATCCTTAAAACCGTCATCTGAGGGTTGAGGCCGGGTATGCAGAACGCGCTCGTTGCGGTTATCCCGATTATTATAAGAAGCGGAGCGGATATGAGCCCGCTCGTTACGGCGGCGTCGCCTATTACCAGCCCGCCGACTATCGACACCGCCCCGCCTATCGCCCGGGGAAGCCTTATTCCCGCCTCGCGGAGTATCTCGAACATTATTATAACTATAAACATCTCCGAGACGAGCGGGAAGGGGGTGCGCTCCTCCGAGGCAAGAAGATTCAGAAGCAGCGATCTTGACAGCACCTCGGGGTGATGCACCGCCGCAGCGACGTAAAGCCCCGGCAGCAGCGACGAAACAAAGAACGCCAAAAAGCGTATCCACCTCAAATATGTTGCGTAAAACGGGCGGTCGGCGTAGTCGTCTACGGCCTGGAAATTCTCGGCGAAAAGCGCGGGGTATACCGCCGCAAACGGCACGCCGTCTATGAGGACAGCTATACGCCCCTCGTTAATCTTTGAACATAAAACGTCGGGCCGCTCGGTGGTCGACACCGCCGAGAAAAACTTTCTGCCGTTTGTTTCAAGATAGGGTATAACGCTGCCGCTGGTCAGTATAAGCTCGGATCTTATGCTTTCAAGCGCCTTTTTGGTCCTTTTTCTTAATGCCTCCGGCGTTTTGCCCTCGATATAAACCATGCAGAGTTCTATAGAAGCGAGCTTTCCCGCCCTGACGTATTCAAACCTTAGACGCGGGTTTTTTATTCTCCTTCTTATTAAGGACATTGACGTTCTCAAGTTGTCCGACAGCGCCTCGCGGGTGCCCTTTACGTTCGCCTCGCTGTCGGGTTCCGATACCGCGCGGACAGAATAGCCCTGGGCGCTGACCGCGACCGCCCGGCAGCAGCCGTGGATAAGTATTACCGCAAATCCGGAGCAGAGTTTTTCGGCTATCTCGTCGACGCGGTTTAAAACATGTTTTTCGGTCGAAAACGCCCCGCCGGCGCATAAAAATCTCAGCACCCCGTCGGGGGCGAGGTCCTTTTTGTTGTAATTCATCAGCGGCTCAAAGAGCATTTTTGAGAGATCGGCCGACTTTACCATTCCCTCAAGGGTGAGCGCCGCGCACTTTATCCCCGAAACGCAAAAGCGCACCGTAGTTAGATCGGCGGAATCGCCGAACAGGGTTTTTACCTTTTGTATCGCCGCTGCCAGCGACTCGGGTATCTTTTCAGGATCCAAAATTTCACGTCCTTTTTTGATTCATGATGTTATAATAACCCGCCCGAGGCGCAATATTCCTGCATGAAGATCAAAAAAACGGGCAAGCTACATAAAAAAGGAAGTGATAAGTTGCTGATAGTTTTTATAAGGGGGCTTATTTTATATGTGCTCGTGATCTTCGCCGTGAGGCTTATGGGCAAACGGCAGATAGGCGAGCTTTCGCCCTCGGAGCTTGTTATAACGATTCTTATATCCAATATAGCCACCCTCGCGATGGAGGACGTTTCGGTGCCGCTGTTTACGGGGATTATTCCCATTCTGACACTTGTATGCGTCGACGTTCTGGCCTCCTACGCCTGCTTAAGATCGCGAAAGCTGAGGCACGCTATATCGGGCAAGCCGAAAATAATAATATCGAACGGGGTGATAGATCAGAAGATCCTGCGGGCGCTGAGATATTCGGTGGACGACCTTATGTCGTCGCTCAGGAGTCAGGGGATATTCGACATATCAAAGGTCCAGTACGCGGTAGTTGAAACCACCGGCGCGATAAGCGCTCTGTTAAAGCCCGAGGAGCTGCCTATAACGCAGGCTTCGCAAAAAGAGGCCGAACCGGCCTCCGACCCGCCGCAGGCTATAATCAGCGACGGAGACTTTATAAAAGCCGCAGGGCTGCGGCTGAGCATGAACGAAAAGGATCTGTTAAAAGAACTTAAGCGAAAACACCTTGAAATAAGCGACGTGTTTTTGTGCACCGTGGATTCAAACGGCGGGCTGTATATAATCCCGAAACAGGATAAAGGAGAGTAAAATGAAAAGGCTGATAATAAGTTTGACCATTATTGCGATAATAATAACCGTGGGGCTTATAGCCCTTAACACCGTTCGCCGCGAAAACGAGCGGCTCTACGGGCTTGTGGAATCGGTTATGAGGGCGTATGAAGCGGGCGGCGCGGACAGGGAAATATCGGCCTTGGAAGGGTATTTTAAAGATGAATACGTCAAAGTCCTCGGCGCCTTTGTAGACGACGACCGTCTCGCCGATATCGCTTTATGCATAAAAAGACTCCGGCCTATGCTCGAATCGGGCTGCGATGAGTTCGGGGCAGAGTGCGAATCAATAAAAGCGGAAGCCGAGAGAATATGGCTCAGCGAGGCGCCTAAGCTTTACAGGATCCTGTAAATATTTTTCAAAAAGACTTGCAAAACTGCGCGAAATGTGGTATACTTTCAGTATAAAAATACCAAATAACGGGTTCAGCCCTGTCTGAAAGGATGCATGAGCATGAAATGCCCATTTTGCGGTTATGAAGACACCAAGGTCATCGACTCGCGCCCCAGTGAGGGCAAGAAGCGCCGCAGACGTGAATGTTCTCAGTGCGGCAAGCGCTTTACCACCTATGAGATAGTTGAAAAGCCTATACTTATGGTCATAAAAAAGAACGGCAGCTTTGAACCGTTCGACCGCACAAAGCTGATCGCGGGGATAATGTCGGCGACCAAAAAGCGGGTCATCAGCCCCGAAACGGTAAACGGCATTGTCGACGGGATCGAAAACAAGCTTGCGAACGAGATGCGCACCGAGGTCACTACCGCCGAGCTCGGCGACGACGTTCTGGCGGCGCTCAAGGACATCGACCTTGTGGCGTATGTGAGGTTTGCGTCGGTCTATAAGGACTTCAACGACCTGGACAGCTTCGTGAAGATAATCAGGGAGCTGGGGGAGTAAAGGAAAGCGGCCGCTTCGGCCAAATCAGAGTAAAGAACAGCGCAGCGAGGATGGGAAAGACTCGCTGCGCGTTGCTATGCGAAAAGAGGGCAGAGGGAAGAAACGCTCCTTCATGGGTGCGAAGTACAAACTGCCGCCCACTAGGGGAGGAAAGGTATTCGCTGCGCTCATATTATTTTCCACAATTAACTGCATAGGCAGATCTTCTGCTGCGAGCCACCACCTGTGAAAAGGTATTCGCGGTGCGAATACTATTTGAAGTTGTACAAATGTCTTATATAAATAGCCCGCCCTCGTGCCGCCCAAATGGTGAAAAGGTATTCGCTGCGCTCATGCTATTTTAAATGATCCGGTTCATTGTACGACATTCACGGAAAAGTAGAACAAACTGCCGCTGACTCACCATAAAAAGGGGTTCGATGAACGAATGCCGCCCGAGTAGAGAACAGAGGGCAAAGGACAGAAATCGGAGTCGCTCCTTCGTGGGGCGAGAAGTGACAGGGCGAGGCACCGCTGCCCGGTTGTGAAAAGGTATTCGCTACGCTCATGCTATTTTTAGTTGCCCCACCCCTGACCCCTCCCCGGTGGGGAGGGGAAACGCCGAGCGCAGACTTGTAGGGGAGTGCCACACCCGTGGGGGTAAAAGGTATTCGCTGCGCTCATGCTATCTTAAATGATCCAGTTCATTGTGCGCCTTGGATAATAAAGCAATTCAAAGCGCGTCCACACACTATAAAAAGGTATTCGTAAATTTCCTTGCGGAAATTTCTCATACTATTTGAATCACCCTACCCCCCTGACCCCCTCCCCTCGAGGGGAGGGGGTTACTGCTAACCTGTGAGTTTCTGCGCAGGTTGGAAGGGGATAGGGTGAACTGCGATAGCATGAGCGGAGGTTTTCAGGGGCAGTTATGAGAAGTTATCAGATACTCTTTCATAGGCGTTGTAAGGCTTGGCGACAGCAAGCGAATACCCTTTTAGATGATAGATGTTAGATGATTAGAAGATAGAACGCTCTATCAGGGCGAGCGGAAAGCAAAAGGGCACGAGAATAGACGAAACTTTCTGCCACCGTTGCCGCCACCCTCTGCCTATACCGCAACCATAATTACAACGACGGTAACGGCTGACAGAATAGGCACAAACAA
>CANRHA010000168.1 GCA_947630315.1 uncultured Clostridia bacterium | reverse complement strand
CCCCGCGCGCGAGCGCGCGGGGCCGGCGGCAGCTCCGCTGCCGCCGCGGCGGCCTGCGGCCGCCGGGGCTTCGCCCGAGGGCGGGCGGACAGCAGAAAGCCGGGATAGGCGCACTCCACAGCGCCCCGGGGTTTATATTGCGCCCCGGATAGAAAAACGCTGCGCAAAACCGGCTGTTTATATAAAAAACGACGATATTCCGAAAACATGTTGACAGCAGCGCGCGGTAATGTTAAAATCGTTATGCAAGATATAATCTGCCGAATAAGGATGGAGGAATACATATGGCTTTTCTCAGCGATATTGAAATTGCCCAGCAGACACCTATGAGACCCATAACCGAAATTGCAAAGACCGCAGGCATCGACCCGGATCAGATCGAACAGTACGGAAAGTATAAGGCAAAGCTCGACAGCCGCAGCTTAATAGGCTCTGACCGCAAAAACGGCAAGCTCGTGCTTGTAACGGCTATTACGCCGACGCCGGCGGGCGAGGGCAAGACCACTACTACCATCGGCCTTGCCGACGGTCTCAGGAAGATAGGCAAAAATTCCGTTGTCGCGCTGCGTGAACCTTCGCTCGGACCTGTTTTCGGGATCAAGGGCGGCGCTGCCGGCGGCGGCTACGCTCAGGTGGTGCCCATGGAAGACATCAACCTTCACTTTACCGGCGATTTTCACGCCATAGGCGCGGCCAACAACCTGCTTGCCGCGATGCTCGACAACCACATCTACCAGGGCAACGCGTTGAACATTGACCCGAGAAGGATCACATGGAAGCGCTGCGTCGATATGAACGACCGCCAGCTCAGGTTCATCACCGACGGCCTCGGCGGAAAGGCGAACGGCACCCCGCGCGAGGACGGCTACGATATAACCGTTGCCAGCGAGATTATGGCCGTATTCTGCCTTGCAAGCGATATAGACGACCTCAAAGACCGCCTTTCCAAGATAGTTGTCGGCTATACATATGACGACAAGCCGGTAACTGCCGGCCAGCTCAAGGCTGTGGGCGCGATGACCGCGCTTCTCAAAGACGCAATTAAACCCAACCTTGTGCAGACGCTTGAGGGCACGCCTGCTATAGTCCACGGCGGCCCGTTTGCAAATATCGCCCACGGCTGCAACTCGGTCATAGCTACAAGGACCGCCCTGAAGCTCGGCGATTACGCCATAACCGAGGCCGGCTTCGGCGCAGATCTCGGCGCGGAGAAGTTTCTCGACATCAAGTGCCGCATGGCCGGGCTGACTCCTGACGCCGTTGTTATCGTCACAACGGTCAGGGCGCTTAAGATGCACGGCGGCCTGCCGAAGACGGAGCTCACCGGCGAAAACCTTGACGCTCTCGAAAAGGGCCTGCCGAACCTCATGCGCCACGTTTCCAACATTAAGAACGTCTACGGACTGCCGGCCGTAGTTGCGGTAAACCGCTTCCCGACCGACACCGACGCCGAAATAAAGCTTGTTATAGATAAGTGCGCCGAACTCGGCGTAAAGGCCGTTCTGAGCGACGTATGGGCGAAGGGCGGCGACGGGGGAGTAGAGCTTGCCAACGAGGTCGTAAGGCTCTGCAGCGAAGAGAAGCCCGATTTCAGATTCTCCTATGGGCTTGATCTGCCGATAAAGGACAAGATAGAGGCAGTTGTAAAGAAGGTCTACGGCGGCGACGGCGTTACGTTCATGCCCGCAGCGGCCAAGGAGATCGCCCGACTCGAGGGTCTCGGATTCGGCGGCTGCCCGGTATGTATAGCGAAAACGCAGTACAGCTTCTCCGATGACGCTACAAAGCTCGGCGCGCCCGAGAACTTCACGGTTACGGTCAAGAGCGTTAAAATTTCCGCCGGCGCGGGATTCGTCGTAGCTCTTACCGGCGATATCCTCACAATGCCCGGCCTGCCCAAAATTCCCGCCGCCGAAAAGATCGACGTCGACTCCGAAGGCAAAATCAGCGGCCTGTTCTGATATTTTCGTACATTCCGCCAAACATCCTCTCCCGCCTTGTTACCTACAGGGCGGGTTTTTTATGAAAAGCGTACGCCTTATGAAAGCTATTAAATTCTGACTTCTGACATCTAATAGGGGGATTATGTATAGATTGTATCTCACTATTTTTAGCACTCTCTATTTCTCGCTCTGTTAGCACTCTTTTCGATAGGCTGCTAAATTTCAGTCTACTGTCACCGAATCATCACCAAACTGTCATATATGGGGTATATATTGATAATCGTCGAAGGGGAGAAGCCCCGGAGGCAAAATAAAACACCTACAATCAACACATAATAAATCATTCCTATGAAGGAGGAAAAAATCATGTTAGTACCTTATGTAAGAAGAAACCTTTCCGCTTTTGACCCGTTCCGTGAACTCGACGAGATCGAGCGCGCGTTCTTCGGCCACGGAGATTCAAAGTCACCCGCGTTCTCTACCGATATCCGCGACAACGGAAACGAATTTATCCTCGAGGCAGACCTGCCGGGCGTAAAGAAAGAGGACATCAACCTCGATCTTTCGGACAATATCCTCACCATTTCGGCGGAGCGCCACAGCGAGTTTGAGGAGAAGGACAAGAAGGGCAACTATGTGCGCTGTGAGCGTTCCTACGGCTCATATCAGCGCAGCTTTGACACCACCGGCATCGACGTTGACAAAATTGACGCCGAGTTCAAGGACGGCGTATTAAAGCTCACGATGCCCAAGCTCATTGAGGCAAAACCCGAGTCCAAAAAGCTCACCATCAGATAAATAAGTCAACCGAAAGATGTCCGCTCAAAAGGCGGGCATTTTTCTTTATTTTGTATTAAATGTCCTTTTTTGCTATTGACAAACCGTGAGCAGGTAAGTTATAATATATCTGCCTGTAAATATTCAGGCAGCGCAACATTTTTTCTATCCCGCGGACGCCTTTTATATACCCGTTTGCAGGATAATTTTTTGTGAAATTACGGAGGATCAACATGAGCAGATTATTTAAGATTGCTCTTTCTGTGACGCTCTGCCTATCGATGCTCGTTTCCGGCGTTTGCGTACCTGTAAGCGCGGTTGAAACCGTCAACGGCACAGCTTCTTCCATCACCCACGATCACAGTCATGAGCACCAAGTTCAGACTGTAGCTAAAACGGCTCCGATATCCACGACAGCCGTTGCCGCTGCCGCCGATAATTCGAGGGTGATTCTGTCTAAAAACGGCATAACTGTCACCGCCCACGTTCTCAGCGGCAACTTCACCTCTAACGCCTATATGTGCGACGCCCCCGAGCTGCGCATTTCCTCGACAAAGGGAGATATCAGCGAGGTAAAGGTCGAACAGAGATCGTACGATTACGACAAGCACGAATACGTCAATGAGGCGTATAACGACGGCACTTCTGCTTTAGAAGGAGCGAACGCTACATATTCCTTTAAAGAGGGCGCAAGGGGAAACTATAACGTAACCGTCACCCTTGAAGGCGGCGTATCCGAAACCGTCAACATCATGATCGAACATGCGATGGGCGGGCGCGACGTTATAGACTATCCCGCCACCTGCACCCTGCCCGAGCGCCATCAGCAGAACTACTACTGCAAGACCTGCGGCGGACTTTCTCACTCGGTAAATTCCTTCAGCACCGACCCTGCGGAACAGGCCCTCGGCCACACATACTCTGAGGAGATAATAACCGTTTCCGAGTCTGAGAACTGCGAGAAAAAGGAAGTAAAGTATAAAATATGTACCGTCTGCGGCCATATTGAATATGCCGACGGCAACGTCAATACCGTTGATGAAGAAAACGGCGGTCATGACTTTACCGAGCTTGTAGAGACAAAGACCTCCTGCACCGCCGACGGCACTACCATCTATAAGTGCAGCAAGTGCGGGGTATATAAACTCAGCAGCGAGGCAGTAACCAAGGCCACCGCTCACGATATGCAGACATGGGCCGAGGCCGAAGCGGCCGGTCAGCGCAAGCCCGCTACCTGCACCGAGAACGGATCGTTTGTAAGAAACTGCAAGAACTGTACTTATCAATCTACCCTTACCTACGCCGCCACCGGCCACAAATGGACCCTTGAAGAGGTGATCGAGGAGGCGACCTGCCAGAAGCCCGGTTCCCGCAAGGTAAAATGTTCCGTCTGCGGCGCCGAGGAGACTCAGACCGTTCAGATAACCGGCCATGTTTATCAGATCACTGTCGAGAAGGCTGCGACCTGCACCGAAGAAGGCTACTATGTCAACAAGTGCAATTCCGGCACAGCCTAATGCGGGGGTTTCAAAAGGC
>CANRHA010000167.1 GCA_947630315.1 uncultured Clostridia bacterium | reverse complement strand
CCCGGAAGAGTAACGGTGCTGCCGGTTCCTACAACCGTATCCTCATCGGCACCCGTAACCTTGTACCATACATAGGCGTAGTTTTCGTTCGGCGCGGATATTTTCAGCGTAACGCTGCCGTCGGCCGCGGGAACAACGGCAGAGCTGACCGGCTTAACTTCATCTTCCGTGGGCGGAACGGCCTCGCGGATAACCGCGTTGCCCACCTCGCTTTCGGCAACCGTTTTGGCAACAAACACCGCCGAAACAACTACCGACGAACCGAGTATATCGTCGTAGCTTATGTCAAAGCTGTAGCTTGATGTTTCGTCGCTGTAGCCGCAGCTTATTCCCGAGGCTTCAACGGTGTCGATGAGGTATCCCTTATCTGCCGAAACGCTTACCGTCACGGTCTCGCCGGGCTTGATAGTAAATGTGCTGTTCTTGCCGGCAGACGTCACCTTTCCTCCGACCTCGGAGATGAGCGCTACGGTTTTTTCTGCGGGAACCGTTTCATCGGCCTTTACCGCGCATATTGCAAACGGCGAGAAGCTTGAAACGGTTATGAGAAGCCCGTAGGGGGTTATAACGCAGGGTATTTCTTCAACGCCCTCTATATTGCCGTTTGAATCCTTTATAAAGTGGTATGCCTTAAAGGTTACGCCGGCGTCCTCGGGGCCGTAGCCTACCGGGAAGCCGAGCTGGATCCTCACCGACATCCCGTCGCCGAGGTTTGCCCACTGCTTTTTGCAGAGCGTGAGGTTGATGTTATAGGTGAGCGCCGTCAGAACGTCCTCTCCCATTTCACTCTCAACCTGATCGGTAAGTTCGTTTGCCTCTCTGGGGGAGGAATCCTCAACAACAAGCATAAGCCTGCTCTTGTACTGATCGTCCCAAGGCGAACCTTCCCACTTATTTCCCTCCGAGTCGGTCCAGCCCGTCATAGAGAGGTCTTCGTCGGCAACAAGCACCGGCTTAGCGAACGCGTTGTAGTCAAAGCCCTGGCTGCGGTAAGCGCATACCGCGCAGGGTGCCTGAACCACCCACGCGAAAGAGCCGGGAGCCTTGCCGCTGTACGCGCCTACAAGCCCTGTGAGGAAGAAGGTATAGGCGACGTTGTCGTCTATCCAGAGGTCGCTGGTCTTATAGTCGAACTCTACTTTGGTCTCGGTGATCTCGTTGGGGCCTGCGCCCTCAACAAAGCTTATCTGAACGTTTCTCATCACCTGGTATTTTTCGCTGTTGTCGTTTCTGCCCATAAAGCCGTCCTGGACGCAAACCTCAAGGCTTATGTCGTCGGCGGTCGCCGAACGAACGGCGTCATAATACCCGGGGTCGGAGGTCTTTTCGGTCTTGCACCATTCCTCATATACCTCGGGAGTTACGAGGATATCGTTGAAGTATGCAACAAGGTGGACGTCCTCGCCGAGGCCGATGGAACACCTGTTATATGCGGGTTCGCCGTGAAGCGAGGCGGGAGCGGCGCGGTAGGTGCCGTCCTCGTTGTGCAAAAGTCCGCTTCTTGCGACAAGCAGCGAGGCGTCGCCGTGGAAGAAGAGGTCGGGCAGCTCGTTGAAGTTGATAGGCGGATAGGGGTCGAGGGTGACGCCAAATTCGACATATTCAACGTGAGGCATCTTGAACATCGTCTCGTCGCCCACGTCGGCGAAGTCCTCCGAGCCAACATACGCCTCGGGGGTGTAGTAGTACCAATCGGTGTCGGTCCACCCCTCGTTTACATCGTAAACCTTATTTCTCATAATAAGGTAGTAGCCGTTTTTCTTCATATCGGTGGCGTTCATGCCCATATAGCTGACATAGTACACGCCGCCCTCTAAAATTTCGCTGTCGTAGGCCATGCTTGTGAACCTTACCTTGAGGGGGTTCTCGTCGTCGGTTATGTTCTCAAATTCGCTGCCTATCGAGGGGTATGTAAAGTCATATCCTCCGGGCGACATAGCGCCGTCGGGGTAATGGTGAACGCTCATAACGTCTTCGCCGACGAGGAGGTACTGGTGGTTCTCGTAGCCGTCGTCGCCGGGGATGCGAGAGGCTTTATTCGGGTTGATCGGGTCGTCCATGGTAACGTCGACTGCGTACCATTTTCCGTCGATCTTTACCTCGTTCCAGATATGCGCCTCGTTGATCTTATCGCTGTGGCGGTATACGCCGCTGACCATTACGCAGGGGATACCGAGTGCGTCCATGGCGGCCTTAAAGGCGCGGGTATACGATTCGCAAACGCCCTCATGATTTACAAGGGCGCCGTAAGCGGTGCGAATGAATCCCATATGAGAGCGGTCGCTGACCGAAAGCTCGTCGGTGTATGTAACGTGTTTTGTGAGATAATCATGGACTGCGATCACCTGTTCGCGCGGGTCGGTTTTTTCCCTGCCGGCGTCAATAAGCTTTGCAAGTTCCTTCTGATATTCTTCGATTGCGGATTCTACCTGAGCCTCATCGGTGAAGCCTTCGGTGTAGTAGGTGGGGTATCTTCCCGCGCCAAGGTAGAGGTGGTAGGTAGATCCCGAAAGGGTAACGCGCACCGTAAGCGCCGAAAAATCAACATAGAAAACGTCGGGGTGATCGGCATAATAAGCGTCTCTGCCCGCGCCGTATTCGGCCATAAGGTCTATAGCGCCGCTTTGGTGCTGCGCGCAGAAATCTGCTGCCCGAGGGAACTCAGCGGTGAGTTCCAAAGCTTCTGTTCCCGATTTAAGGGTGCCGTTTTGCTCCATGATCTCGATAGCGTCATAGAACATTCTTGCGGCGGAGTCTTCTTTAAGCTGGTTGCGGAAGTAATAGGCGGCGCCTGTATCTGCGGCTGCGACCCGAGGGGTAAAAACTCCGGTTGGGATAAGACCGACCGCCAAAAACAGCGCAAGAATAATGATTACTATTCTTTTTTTCACTTGTTTGTTCCTCCATTAATTGATGATTGGTTTTGTGTATGCCCGCTCAAACGGGTTAAGACATTATACTACTTTTTAATAGTGGTGTCAAGTAGAGGATAGAGGGTAGATGTTAGATGTTAGAACGCTTTACTGAAAGATTGCGGGGGAATTAGGGAATGAGGGAAGGATGGGGAGGACATGGGAGGGGCGCGGTACAAATCCCTCCCCACGCAGCCTCCGGAGAATGCCCATTCCCCCACATTATCCCATACACTTAAATCCGCCACCGAAGGTGACACCTTTAAGCTCTAACATCTAACATCTAATATCTAATACCTATGATGCGGCCATTCGGCCGCATCAGGCCGCATCAGACCCTTGACATCCTCACGCCGCCGGTGTAAAATCAATTAAACCCTACCCGAGGAGAATGCATATGATCACCGAAAAGTTTTACCGTCCCGACCCCGAAAAGCCGGTCGAATTTCACAACGCCGTCGATTACTGCGTGGGCACCGGTCGAATGGGCCTTGCGCTTCAGCGCGAGTATTTTGAACAGCTTAAACTCGTTCAGCGCTACATCGGCTTTGAACATATCCGCGGCCACGGCCTGTTCCACGACGACATGGCCATATATCAGGAGCGCCGCGACGAGCCGTGGAACCCCGACAGCCCCGTTCATATCGAGTATAATTTTACTTATCTTGATATGGTTATGGATTCCTACCGCGAGCTCGGCCTAAAGCCCTTTTTGGAGCTCGGCTTCATGCCCGAAAAGCTTGCCGCCGGAACCAACAGCGTGTTTGTCTGGAAAGGCCACACCAGTCCGCCGAAGGATTATAACGGCTGGAGCGCGCTTGTCAAGGCAACTTTGAACCATCTTATAGAGCGCTACGGCGCAGATGAGGCCGTGACCTATCCCGTTGAGGTGTGGAACGAGCCGAATCTTCCCGGATTCTGGGAAAAGGCCGATATGCAGGAGTATTTTAAACTCTTTGACGTTACCTTTGCCGCCGTTAAAGAGGTCGACCCAAGGTTCAAGGTAGGCGGCCCTGCGGTTTGCGGCGGTTCGGATGAACTCTGGATATCAAAATTCATGGACCACTGTGAGGAAAAGGATATCCCGCTCGATTTTGTCACGCGGCACCACTATACCACCGAACAGCCGGAGCGCTGCGGACATTACGTCTATCAGGAGCTGATGGAGCCGGAGGCCGGGTTTGAGAATTTACGGACCACCCGCGACATCATCGACAGCCACCCGCGATACCGCGGCCTGCCGATACATATAACCGAGTTCAACACCTCGTACAGCCCCGACAATCCCATTCACGACACAAACCGCAACGCGGCGTTCATCTGCCGGCAGCTTTCCCGCCTCGGAGATGTAAACGAGAGCTATTCGTACTGGACGTTCGGAGATATATTCGAGGAGCTCGGCGTGCCGTTTGCGCCTTTTCATGGCGGATTCGGGCTTGTCGCCAACGGCTGTATACCCAAGCCGACGTTCTGGAGCTTTGCCTTCTTTAAGAGCATCAA
>CANRHA010000166.1 GCA_947630315.1 uncultured Clostridia bacterium | reverse complement strand
TTCACAAAGGAGTGCGTGCAAGCCGCCGCCTCGAATCTGACGACTTTTAGCGTCTCTGCAGTTCTTCGCAGCGTCCTCCGGACGCTCTTGTTTTCTTATCTCAGAGGGGCTTTCTCGGAAAGGCCCTTATTTTACGCCATCACCCCGAAGGTACTCAAGGTTTTTCCTTATGAACTCCGCGCGCTGTCTTACGCAGTCGGCCGAGCGCAAGGGATCCTCGGGGGTGTTGAAAACATAATCGGTCAGCCGGTCGACGTCGGTGGAGGCGACATGGAGCCTCGTATCGCTCGACGCGTAGTAGATGTACACCTTTCCGTCGGGCGCGGCGATCGCGCCGTTTGTGAACACGACGTTCGACACGTCGCCTACGCGTTCGCCGCCGTAAGGGGCTATAAGGAAGCCGCCCGGCTCGGCTATGACTCTTGACGGGCCGTCAAGAGCGGTCGCAAAGGCGTAGATCACATACCTCAGACCCGCGGCAGTATTTCTTACGCCGTGGGCTATATGTATCCAGCCGCGCGAGGTTTTTATAGGCACGGCTCCGGCGCCGTTCTTGCTCTCGGTTATTGTGTGATATTTTCTGACCGAGGTCATTTTTTCTTCGTCTATAACCGCGTTGGTGATGTCGTCGCAAAGCCCGAACCCTATTCCTCCGCCGCTGCCCGTCTCTATGAAGTCGTCCATCGGGCGGGTATAAAACGCATATTTTCCGTTTACAAATTCGGGGTGAAGCAGAACGTTTCTCTGCTGAGGGGAATGAAGCGTTTTAAGATTCGGCAGCCTCTCCCATTTTACAAGATCCTTAGTGCGGACTATCCCCGCGGCGGCGACCGCGGCGGACAGATCCATTGCGGTGCGGTCCTTGCTTTCGGAGCAGAAAACGCCGTATATCCAGCCGTCCTCATGGGCGGTGAGCCGCATATCATATACGTTCGTCTCATCGGGGCAGGTGTCGGGCAGTATTACCGGCTCGTCGCGGAAACGAAAGCCCTCGGTCGGGCTGTCGGATTCAGCAACGGCAAAGAAGCTCTTTCTGTCGGCGCCCTCGACGCGGGCTACAAGGGTGTACTTGCCGTTTAAAAGTATAGCTCCGCTGTTGAATACCGCGTTTACCCCGAGCCTCTGCATCATGTGCGGGTTCGTCTCCGGGTTGGGATCGTATATCCAGAACGGCGGTATATGATCTCTCGTCAGAACCGGGTCCGCCCATCTCTCGTAGATTCCGTTGTATCTTTTTGTGTCTACGCTGTTCTTTTTTGATATAAGCGCCTCGTAGCGCTCGTTTATCTCTTTATACGTCATTTTCTTACCGCCTTCCGTTTTTCATATCTGCCCGAAGCGCCTTAAAACCTCAAGGCACATTCTGCCGTTGTGGTACGGACACTTCCATGGTTCAACTATCGGCTTTTTATCCGGCGTGCCGTCCTCGCTGACGCTCCAGAACCACTCGGAACCCGGCCTCGGGTCGCTCAGCACATCTCTTATATATCTCCACTGACTCAGGTAAGCCTCGCGGAATTTTACGTTGCCGGTCTTTTCGTACGCGTTTAGGAACCCGAGAAGCGCCTCGGCCTGTACCCACCATATCCTCGTAGTGTTCACCCTGCCGTTTTCGCTTTCGTTGCAAAAACCGTGGTCGGTGAACGCGGCCTCGTAGGTGTGCTCCACCATCTCCAAAAGAAGCGGGCGTATCTTAGCCGTGAGCTTTTCGTCGCCCATCACGTCAAGCGTGTGGTCCATCAGCCACGAGGTCTCGATATCGTGCCCGAAGCTGTGAAGATCGATAAGGGTGTTGTAACCCAAATCGAAAAATACCTCCTGACGGCGCTTTGCAGGGTTGTATATCTTATTCTCGAAAACATCCGCAATAAAGTAAAGCTTTTTAAGTACGCCGCCGTCGCCGCTCGCCTCATAAAGCCCGGTGTACCCCTCCATAACGTGAAGCAGGGTGTTCATGGTGCGCCCGGCCTCAACGCCGTTTTCGCTGAGCTTTTCGTTGCTTTCGGGCTTCCAATCAACGGTAAACGCCTCGAGGTAGCCGTCGCCGTCAAAGCAGCGCTTCTCAATAATATCAAAAAGCTCCCTCGCCCTTTTAAGAGGCTCCGGCCTGCCGGTCGCGCGGTGGTATGCCGAAAGGGCGTATATCGCAAAAGCCTGATTGTAGGTGTGTTTCGTGCCGTCTGAAACGGTGCCGTCCGCGTTCATCGACCAATATACGCCGCCGTTTACCGGGTCGGTCATCTTAATAAGCATTTCATAGGCGTGATCGGCCTCGTTTAGCAGCGCCGGGTCCTTAAGCGCCATATATGTCTCGGAGAAAAACCACAGAATGCGGCTGTTCAGAATGCAGCCCTGCTCCGCCTCGGGGTGCCTCACAAGGTCGAAATCTACAAGCCCCGTATACCCGGAATCTATCCTAAGCCCTTTCCAGAACGGAATAATGCGCTCCGTAAGCTCCCGCCTGATCTCGCCGACAAACTCTTCCATAAAGATCCTCCTGTTCGCTGTCTTTTGACTTATTATAAGATTTATATAGGGGATTGTCAAGTAGATGATAGAGGATAGAAGGTAGAGGATAGAACGCTCTATTCGGGGCACGCGTGACCTTATCTACTAACTACTAACTACTATTCTCTAACTACTACCCGCCCAAAAATTCTTCAAAACCTATTGTCAACGCGCGGGAAATCTGCTATTATATATCTGTATGTGAACTCATCCAAGAAAGGATTGGTATATTATGTCAAACTGCGCAATCGTAGGCATCAACTGGGGAGACGAGGGCAAGGGCCGCATGGTCGACCTCATCACCCGCGACCACGACGTCGTCGTACGCTATCAGGGCGGCGGCAACGCCGGACACACCATTGTAAACGAGTACGGCAAGTTCGCCCTCCACCTCCTGCCGTCGGGCATCTTCACAAAAGGCGTTGTCAATATTCTCGGGAACGGCGTGGCGCTCGACTGTGAAAACCTCTGGAAGGAGATCTGCGAAGTAACCTCCCGCGGGGTAGAAATAACCCCCGATAACCTCATGGTCAGCGACAGGGCCTCCCTGCTGCTGCCGTGGCACCGCGAACTTGACGGGCTTGAAGAGGCCCGCCTCGCCGATAAGAAGTACGGCTCGACAAGACAGGGCATAGCCCCGTTTTACGCCGATAAGTACTCCAAAAAGACCGTTCTGGCCGGAGAGCTTTTATACCCCGATCACTTAAGAGCTCACCTTGCCGATCTTCTGGAATGGAAAAACCTCACCCTTAAAAACGTTTACGGCGCCGAGGGCTGCACCATGGAACAGCTTGAAGAATGGATATCAAACTTCGGCGAAAAAATCAAGCCGTTCGTGAAGGATACCGGCGAATACCTCAAAAAGGCAAGCTCCGAGGGCAAAAAGATACTCTTTGAAGCCCAGCTCGGCGCGTTAAGAGACCTCGATTACGGCATAGTTCCCTATACCACGTCCTCAAACACCATCGCCGCGTTTGCGCCGGTTGGTTCTGGGCTGCCCGGCGTAAAGATCGACAAGATAATAGGCGTCGTAAAGGCGTATTCGTCGTGCGTAGGCGAAGGCCCGTTCACATGCGAATGGTTCGGCGAGGAGGCCGAAAAGCTCCGCGAGGCGGGAGACGAATACGGCGCAAAAACCGGCAGGCCCCGCCGCGTCGGCCCTATAGATATAGTCGCGACGAGATACGGCGTTGAAACTCAGGGCGCGACAGCTATAGCCCTCACAAAGCTCGACGTCCTCAGCTATATGGACGAGATCCCGATAACCGCAAAATATGAACTTTTCGGTCAGGAAACCGACCGTTTCCCCTTCCCCGCCGTTCTGCCCGACGCTAAGCCCGTAAATATCACCATGCCCGGCTGGAAGCGCGACATCTCAAACTGCCGCAGGTGGGAAGATCTGCCCGTTGAAGCCAGGAATTATGTCGAATATGTCGAGCGCGAGATCGGCTGCCCGATAACCTACATCTCGGTAGGCCCCGAGAGAGACAGTATCATTATAAGATAATTATAGCAGAGGCAAAACACGCCTCCCCCTCGGATAGCCTTATATCTGCGCATTTTCCGGGATCCCAATAAAACAAAAGGAGAATAAAAATGCCTACAAACATCTACGAATCGCCGCTCTCATCGCGCTACGCTTCTCAGTATATGTTGAACCTGTTCTCGATGGACACGAGAATAAAAACCTGGCGCCGCCTGTGGGTAGCGCTTGCCCGGGCGGAACACCGCCTCGGCCTGCCGATCACCGAAGAACAGGTCGCCGAGCTTGAAGCCCATATAGACGACATCGACTACGAGCTTGAACATCAGCGCGAAAAAGAGGTCCGCCACGACGTTATGGCTCCATATTTACCGCCTGCCGGGCATAATCCATCGCCACCACATTGTTGCCAAGCCCCAGATTGGCATAGGAACT
>CANRHA010000165.1 GCA_947630315.1 uncultured Clostridia bacterium | reverse complement strand
CCATGGGTATTCTGCACAGGCCGGGAGGGGGAGGGGGTGCGGTCAGAAGACAGAAGCCAGATATCAGAAAACAGAAAAGCATTTACCGGGATTGCAACAAGACGAAAACATGTGGATATACCGGCACTCTCTGCCACCGTTGCCGCCACTTTTCGCCCCTACCGCAAGCTTCTGCCATCCGCCGACCTTGTCCTCCCACCTCTGATATCTGATCTCTGCTCTCTGTTCTCTGCCGAAGGGCCGGGCGAAGCCCCGGGCGGCCGGAGGCCGCCGCAGCGGCAGCTTCGCTGCCGCTGGCCCCGCGCGCCCAGCGCGCGGGGCGGGCTTCGCCCGGGGCCTTGGCAGACATCAGAAGTCGGATATTGAAAATCAGAGGTGTTCTTACCTGGGCGGGAATGACAGGGCGGGGCAACATAGGTGAAGAAAACGCATTCGCTTCCCCTTATATTGCCCCGCCCCGAAACCTCATCAACTAACAACTAACTACTATTCTCTAACTACTATATGCGCTCACGGAACTACATATTTTCCACCGTTTCAATCGCGAGGCAGTCGAGGAGCTTGACCAAAAGGCGGCGGGTCAGAAGGCTGAGGGCGAGCCAGCCGCTTTGTTTTGCGTGGTTCTCCTCGGTGAGAATGCGGTTGTCGTGGTAGAATTTTGAGAAGGACGAGGCGATGTTGTACGCGCTTTCGCAGAGCGCCGAGGGCGCCATATCTTCAAGGGCCTTTTCAAAGCTCTCGCCGCAGAGGGCAAGCTGCAGGGCAAGCTCGCGCTCGCCGTCGCTGAAAATTCCCGTAAGCTCGCGCTTTTCGCCGTAATCTATGCCTGCTTTTTTCAGGATCGAGTTTATTCTCGTGACCGTATATAAAAGATATGTGCCGGTCTTGCCGTCGAAAGATAGGAACTTTTCGGGATCAAAGACGTAGTCCTTTGTAGGCTGATTTGAAAGATCCCCGAACTTTAGCGCCGCTATGCCTATCCTGTGGGCGGCGTCTTTTTTATCGCCTGTTATATATTCCGAATCCCTGAGCTTTTCAAAAGCCGCTTCCTCAACGGTGTCAATGAGGGTGGAAAGCTGCATGACCCCGCCGTCGCGGGTCTTATACGGCTTGCCGTCGGGGCCGGTTATCGCGCCGAATCCGAGATGTCTCAGCTCGACGTTTTCGGGCACAAGCCCCGCTTTTTTAGCGCAGCGGAACACCTGTAAAAAGTGAAGGCTCTGCCTTTTATCGGTCAAATACCATATTCTGTCAGGCTTGAAGTCCTTTTCGCGCTGGATTATTGTTGCGAGGTCGAACGTGGCGTAGATGGACGAGTTGTCCGACTTTTTTATAATTATAGGCGGAACGTCGGTCTTGTCGCCCTCTCCCGAAACGTCGACGACCATAGCGCCGTCGCTTTCGTACATAAGACCCTTTTTATTGAGGATATCAAGAAGCTCGGGGGTGTAGCAGTCGGAATCGGATTCGCCGTACCAGTAGTCAAAATCGACCGAGAGGCGTTCATAGCTGCGCTTTACGCTTTCGACCGACACGTCTTTTATTTTTTTCCAGAGGTCGAATATTCCCGGCTTGCGGTTCTGAAGATCTACCACCGTCTGCCTTGAAGCCGTCTTGAACTCGGGGTCTTCCTTGCTCTTTGCCGACGCAAACGGGTAGATCTCGTTCATCTCGGCCTCGTCGATCTCGGGAACCGTATCGCGCGCGGGGTCAAAATCATCTTTAAAACAGGTCCAATCGGGGTGACGAACCTTATATTCGGCAAGAGTAAGGCCGTATGGCGTTCCCCAATCTCCGAAATGAACGTCGGATATAACCTTGCGGCCGGTGGCGCGGGCGGTCCTCTTAAGGCTCTCGCCTATGATCGCCGAGCGAAGGTGGCCTATATGAAGCGGCTTTGCCACGTTAGGGCCGCCGTAGTCGATGACCAGCGTCTCCGGCTTTTCACACTGAGGAACGCCGGCGTTTTCGTCATCTTTGATCTCATTAAGAACCGAAAGCAAAAAGCCGTCGGTGAGGGTGATGTTTATAAACCCGGGGTTTACGGCCTCGACGCGGGAAAATTCATCGCGGGAGCTAAGCAGAGCGGCGACGTCCTTTGCGATCATTATAGGGGCCTTGCGGTAGAGTTTTGCGCCGGAAAGCGCGCCGTTGCACTGGAACTGGCAGAGGTCCATTCTGTCCGAGACGGTGACGGTTCCGAGCGCCGGGTCGTATCCGCATTTTTCAAACGCCGCCGAGACGATTTCGGTCAGTCTAAAAGTAAGTTTTTTCATAGTATCTCCCTTTGCACTGTTTTTGAATAGTATAGCACGTTTTTTCGGGGTTGGCAAGGGGAGGCAGAGGACGAGATGTGGCCTTCGGCCACATCAAGAATACAGAAGTCAGATGTCAGAAGTCAGAATTTCAAGGTGTCGCCTATGGCGACGATTTTAAAAATAAAAAATAATGTGGGCGATTTAGACACTCCCCAGAGTACAAGATGTGGACGTTTAAACTCCATCATCTAACATCTAACATCTAATATCTAATACCTATGATGCGGCCGCCTCGCCCCGCAGTTCCCGCCCGCAGTCGATCCTCTATCCCCCAATAAAAAATTAATTCATACCCCCTTGACAACTCTGGCGGAATATGTTACCATAGTGGTACCAAGGTGGTACCACCTTAACATATCATCACACAATAAATTGACAAAAAGAGAGGTAACAAAAATGGAAGAAAAGGTATTATCTGTAAAACGCAACGGCTTTAAGGTGCTCTTCTTAGACATCTTAGCGATTATCCTGTTCATCGTGCTGTTCGTCGTCGGGATCGTCATGGTCGACTCGGAAAAATCTCCCGTTTTGGGTGGAATTTTGGTCGCGGTCGGCGCATTGGGAATGCTTTTTGGCTGGATACCGCTCGCAGGTCTTCACGTCATGAAGCCGCAGGAGGCGGTCGTTCTCACCCTGTTCGGCAAATACTACGGCACCCTTAAAAACGACGGCTTCTATTGGGTCAACCCGTTCTGCACCTCCTTCAACCCCGCCGCAAAGACCAAGCTCAACCAATCCGGCGACGTAAACGGCGGCAACAAGACAGGCTCCGCCGTGATTTTCGGGGCGAACGGTGCAGTTGCGGGCGAGACGGCGATAACAAACAACAAAATTTCGCTTAAGATCATGACCCTCAACAACTCCCGCCAAAAAATCAACGACTGCCTCGGCAACCCCGTTGAGATAGGTATTGCCGTTATGTGGAAGGTCGTAGATACCGCAAAGGCAGTATTTAATGTAGATAACTATAAGGAATACTTAAGCCTCCAGTGCGACACCGCGGTAAGAAATATCGTCAGGATCTACCCTTATGACGTTGCCGAAAATGTCGACACCACCGGCGACGGCATGGCCGACGAGGGTTCGCTCCGCGGTTCAAGCGAGATAGTAGCCGAGAGGATAAGGCAGGAAATTCAGCAGAAGGTAAACGGGGCCGGCCTTGAAATTATCGAGGCGAGGATAACTTATCTTGCATACGCGCCAGAAATTGCCGCAGTAATGCTCCAGCGCCAGCAGGCAAGGGCGATAATCGACGCCAGAAAGATGATAGTTGACGGCGCCGTCGGTATGGTCGAAATGGCCCTCGACAGACTCCAGAAGGGCGGAATGGTCCAGCTTGACGACGAGAGAAAGGCCGCTATGGTCTCCAACCTGCTCGTTGTTCTCTGCGGAAACCATGACGCACAGCCGGTAGTAAATTCCGGCACCCTGTATTAAATCGTGACAAATAAAAAAGACCTGCGGCTCAGGGTAAGCCCGAAGCTCTATGACGAACTTATGCGCTGGAGCGCCGAGGAGCTCAGGTCGATGAACGGCCTTGTAGAGTACCTTCTGACCGACGCGGTAAAAAAGCGCAACAAAAATTTCAGTGAGGAAAAAACCGATGAAAAAGACGCATAAGTACACCAATTTGTATATGCCGCTCGGTATGCTGTACGGGATCGTTTTCGGTATGCTGACATATGGGATCGCGCTTGACAGCATCGGCATCGGAATAAGCCTCGGCATATGCATAGGAATGTGCCTCGGAGTGGGTATCGGCTCGGCCAAGGACGCGAAGATAAATAAGCAGCTTGAAGAATACGGCTATACGGTAAGATCGATCAGCGAGACTCCCGACGGCTACGACGTCATTATATCCGACAAACACGGCGGCGAAAAGGCAGTTCCCGTGAGCCGGAAGGCCCTCGTCCATGAAAAATTCAAGCCCGGCGATCTTGTCTACCTCTCGGGCAGCAGAATAGAGCAGGCGTACCCCGCCGGCGGAAAATGAACCGCATAAAAGACCCTCTCCTTAGCCCCTCTGAGATAGCAAGAGCTTCCGCAGGACGCTGCGAAGCACCGCAGAAACGCGAAAGCCGCCGGATCTAAGGCGGCTCTCACGCACTCTGTTCTCTGCCGGAGGCCCGGGCGAAGCCCCGGCGGCCCCGGAGGGGCCGCCGCAGCGGCAGCTTCGCTGCCGCTGGCCC
>CANRHA010000164.1 GCA_947630315.1 uncultured Clostridia bacterium | reverse complement strand
TGCTTTTCCTCAATGGCGGTTATGAACGCCTCGGAGAAGTCGAAGTTGATTATATTTACATCCGTCACGAACAGGCCGATATCGTTGAGCTTTTCGTTGAGGCCGTCTACGAGGCCGTCGGAGATAAGCGCGCGGTTCGTAACGCTCTGCTCGGCGGTATACTGTGCGGCGATAGCCTTTAAAACCTCGTTCACGGCCGGAACCACGAGCACCGTTTCATATCCGCCGCCTATGTTTTTGTAGATGCTGTAGGATTTTGAGGTGTCTACGCGGTAGTTTATGGCGAGGGTGGTCTCTACCGTCTGGAGGTCGCTCGAAAACGCCTCGGTGTTCACCTCAAGCTTGGTTATGCGGTTGTCGATCATAACAACGTTCTGGATAAAGGGCAGCTTGAAGTGAAGGCCCTCCTGCAAAACGCCCTCCTCAACTTTGCCGAGGGTAACGACAACGCCGGTGTGACCGGGGCGTACTATCGTAAAACTCGACCCCAGAAGTATTATCACTAAGACGATCACGATTATCGCGATCAGGACTTTTTTATTGAATATCTTGCTCATATCTGCCTCCGTATTATCTTCTCTTGGTTATTTCTATAGCTATGACGACTACCACCGTCAGGGCTATCATTATGAACGCTATAAGCAGGGTGCCGGTGTTGGCGGCCTTGTTGTCGACGGATTCTTTATATACGTCGGCGAAGTCCTCCTCGCCGGGCATTCCGCTCAGCTCCGAGGATACCGAAGACATTTCCGGCAGCGACTGTATCTCCGGCGCGGTAGAGGGAGTCGTTACAGGCTCGGTCTGAGGCGCGGGGGTGGTTATAGGCTCCGTGACCGTTGTGGTCGGCTCGGCGGTCGTGACCGGCGGCGCGGTGGTCGGGTCGGTCTCGGTGGTCTTGGGCCTTTCGGTCTTCTTCTCGGTGGTCGTAGATCTTCTTGTGGTGGTGGCCTCCGAAGTGGTGGTAGCCGGTTCGGTTTGCTCTGTCGTAGGCTCGGTGGCCTCCGGCTCGTCCGAGATTTCCTCGGTCATTTCATCTTCCATTACCTCCACAGAATCGTCGGTGACCTGTTCTCCCTCGGGCGGAAGCTGAGGCAGAGGATCGGCGTCGGGCTGAGGGGCGTTTGCCGATCCGTATTTTATAAGGGTCGTGGCGCCGTCGACGGTGGCCCTTGCGCCGGTGGTGGTGTAGGCGACTACCGTGCCGTGCATCAGGCTGCCCTCCTCGGAATCGGTGAGGGCTTTAAAGGTGATGGTTGCCAAAACGCCGTTGTCAGTCACGTTTCCGCTGCCCGTCCAGGTAAGCTGAACGCCGGAATTGCCGAGAGGTACGCTGAAGAAGCCGGTCAGCATCTTATTGTCGCTTGCGCTGACAAACTCGATGTCCTCATAGGGGAACATGATGTTGCAGCTGATGCTTTTTACGCCGGGGTTGTTGCTTAAAACGAGATCTACGGTAAAGTTTTCGCCTTTGTCGGCGTAGCTTGTCTGAACTAAAGAGCAGCTGCCGTTTTCTTCGGCACTTGCGGTGATCGCTGTTGATACCAGGCAGACAACGCAGAGAATTATAGCGGCTGTAGCTGCCGCAAGCCTTTTCAACATAAATATCTGTCCTCCGATAATAAATAGTAGATGCAAACTCTGCCGCCGAGTGATGGCGGTACATAAAAAGACAGACTATATTATACCACCCTGTCCGCCGAAAATCAACAGTAACTTTATTAGTTTACAAATATTTAACGAAAAATAATGAAGATTTCGGGAAAAGGACTTGACAAAACCGGGATAATGGTTCATGATATATATGTAGAAATAAAAGGCAAGAGGGAATTTTTGCCTTAAAAACTTTAAGAGGAGGTTTCAAGCGATGGTTGATATAAACTTTGTTTGGCTCAACTCGGTACATGAGCCCGACTTTATTTATTTCGACAATACGCACGATTGGTGGCTGCTCGTTCAGACAAAGTCACACGCTAAGCTTCACACGGAGGACGGCGACGTTATTATCCCGCCCGATACGGTCATGCTTTACCCGCCGAGCATGGCGGCGAGCTATGAGGCCCACGACGGCCCCTACGCGAACTACTATGTGAGATTTTACACCGATGAGGATTTCATCGAAAAGCTGAACCTGCCGTTCGGCAAGCCCATAGCGCTCCATTCCCCCGAGAGCATGAACAACCTCTTCCATGTCCTTGAAAAGGAATATTTTTCCGATTTCGCCTACCGTCAGCAGTCGATGGGAATGATAATGAGGCTTATGATGATGAAGCTTGCGGAATCGGTCGAAGACAGCTCGACCACCGAGCAGCAGCGCGAGCTTATCAACCTGAGATACGACATTCAGACCCGCCCCGACTACCAGTGGACGGTCGCGGAGATGGCCGAGAGGGTGCATGTCAGCACCGGGTATTTGCAGAGCATCTACAAAAAACAGTTCGGCGTTTCCTGCATGCAGGACGTTTTAAACCGCAGAGTAGACCTTGCGAAGGAATATCTGCGCAGCTCGGCGTATTCCTCCCAGAAGATAGCGCAGCTCTGCGGATATCAGAGCATTGAGCACTTCTGCCGGCAGTTCAAGATAATAACCGGCATGAGTCCGCTTCAGTACCGCAAGCTCTCTCAGCTCAAAAAGCAGAGGGGTGAAGAAGAATGAGGATTTTAAGGTACGTAAGGGCGGGGCTTCTCGCGGCTGCCGTTTCGGCGGCTATGCTTTTAAACGCCTGCGGGGAGATCCCCGAACAGTACGCTTATGACGAGGAGGCGCCCTCGTTAAGAGAGGCTTATGCGGATTACTTCAAAGTGGGCGCGGCTATAAACAGCTGGAACCTTGAAGATCCCGAAAGCCCCGAATACAAGACAATAGCAAAGCAGTTCAGCGTTCTTACGCTCGAGAACGAATCGAAGCCGGAGAACCTTCACCCCGAAGAGGACAGGTACTACTTCGACAAGTTTGATCTGTTTGTGGATTTCTGCGAAGATCACGACATATCGCCCCGCGGGCACACGCTTTTATGGCACACTCAGGTCCCCGACTGGTTCTTCCGCGACAACGGGCACGACGCCTCGGCGGAGCTTGTTTTAAGCAGGATAAAGGAGCACGTCACGACGATAGTTTCGCGGTATAAGGGCAGGGTAAAGACCTGGGATGTCGTAAACGAGGTGATTGGAGACGACGGCCCGCTGCGCCAATCGGAATGGCTGAGGCTTGTCGGAGACTATGACGGCGACGGCGACGATTACGACTACATAGAGACGGCGTTTATCGCCGCACATGAGGCCGATCCGGACGCGAGGCTGATCATAAACGACTACAGCCTTGAGACATCGTCGAGCAAGGCAATAAGAATGTACAACGCGGTAAAGAAAATGCTCGACGACGGCGTGCCGATAAGCGGAGTAGGTTTCCAGATGCACATAGGCAACGGCGTTGACCTCGACGCGATGAGGGAGAACTACAGGATAATATCAAGATTGAGAGACGACTACCCGGAATTTGTGATAGAAGTCACCGAGCTTGATGTGAACTGTTATCCCTGGAACGCCCCGCCTGCGGACGTAGAGGTGACAAAGGAGCTTTTGGAACAGTTCTCAAAGACCTACACCGACGTATTTACGCTGTTCAAGGAGCTTTCGGAGGACGGCCTGTTAGACAGCGTTGTGATGTGGGGCCTCCACGACGGCGTAAGCTGGCTAAATAACGGGCACAGCAATTACCCGATGCTGATAACCAAGGAGCTTAAACTCAAACCGGCGTTTTACGATGTGATAAAGCTGGCGGAATAAAAAATTCCCCGGGAGGCGAAGGCTGAACGGGGGATGGTTTTGGGGAATGGCAGAGGGCGGAGGCGGAAAGGTTCCTCCCCCCTTTTGTGCATTCCCCTAAAAAATATTCGCATAAATCAAAAAAATTCGGACAAAAAACAGATTGACAAACGCGGCGGGCTCTTATATAATAGTGGATACAAGTTTGAAAGGCTGTGACGAAGAAGGCTTGCTTCATGTCGGTGCCAGAGAGCCGGTGGTTGGTGAAAACCGGTCGAGACAGATGCATCGCCCCTCGCTTCCGAGCCGGAAGCCCCCAAAGCGCCCCCGCGCAAGTAGATGCTCCCCGTAACTGCTGCGTTAAAGCATAGGAATTGTTGGATTCTGAAGCGGCGGATATTTCCGCAATTTGAGTGGTACCGCGAGTGCATATCTGCACCCGTCTCAAAGAGATTTGAGGCGGGTTTTTTATATACCGCTCCCCTTTTTAGGTCAACAATTGAAGTATTTATAAACAGGAGTAGATCACAATGATGAACCACAAAAAGTATTCTCCCGGCTATTACCTGCCGCCCGAAATGACCTACGATTGGGTCAAAAAAGATCACATAGAAAAAGCTCCGCTTTGGTGTTCGGTAGATCTTCGCGACGGCAACCAGTCTTTAGTAATCCCTATGAGCTTTGATCAGAAGCTGAAGTTCTACCAACTCCTGCTTAAGATCGGTTTTAAGGAGATAGAGGTCGGCTTCCCGGCCGCCTCAGACAC
>CANRHA010000163.1 GCA_947630315.1 uncultured Clostridia bacterium | reverse complement strand
CTCGTCAAGGAGCTGAAGGAAGCGCTCGGGCAGCCCGCCGCGACCTCCTTTAAGCATGTCAGCCCCACCTCCGCCGCCGTCGGAACGGTGTTGCCCGACAGTCTGAAAAAAGCCTGCTTTGTCGACGATATCCCCGGGCTGGACAACTCCCCTCTCGCCTGCGCCTACGCAAGGGCAAGAGGCACCGACAGAATGTGTTCCTTCGGCGATTGGGTGGCTCTCTCGGATATCTGCGACGTCACCACAGCCTCTATGATAAAGCGCGAGGTCTCTGACGGCATAATCGCCCCGGGGTATGAACCGAAAGCCCTGGAGATATTAAAAACCAAAAAGAACGGCAACTACACTATATTACAGATGGACCCCGATTACGTTCCCGAGCCTATTGAACACAAGCAGGTGTACGGGATAACCTTTGAGCAGGGCAGAAATAACTTCAAGATCGACCGCGAACTGCTTTCAAATATAGTCACCGCGAACAAAAACCTTCCCGACGAGGCCGCAAGAGACCTCATCATCTCGCTGATAACCTTAAAGTACACTCAGTCCAACTCGGTCTGCTTTGCTTATGACGGCCAGGCGATAGGAGTGGGCGCGGGCCAGCAATCGAGAATACACTGTACCAGACTTGCAGGAACTAAGGCTGACACATGGTTCCTAAGACAGCACGACAAGGTACTTAGCCTGCCGTTCAAGCCCGAGATAAGGCGCCCCGACCGCGACAACATTATAGACGGATACATCAACAAAAACGAGGAGGACGTTTGCGCGGAGGGGATCTGGCAGCGCTACTTTACAAAGCGCCCCGAACCCCTCACCGACGCCGAGGCTAAAGAGTATCTTTCATCGATAACCGGCGTGTCGCTCGGGTCTGACGCGTTCTTCCCGTTTGACGACAACATCGAACGCGCAAGGCGCAGCGGCGTAAGCTATGTTGCAGAGCCGGGAGGCTCGGTGAGAGACGACGTAGTCATTTCGACAGCGGATAAGTACAATATGGTCATGTCGTTCACCGGCATGAGACTCTTCCACCACTGATATATAAGGAAAGGAGCAATTAAGATGGACTTCAAGGAATTAAGGCAGTACGATGAGGAAATTTATTCGGCAACGGCCCGCGAGCTTGAAAGACAGCAGCACAACATCGAGCTTATAGCCTCGGAAAACATAGTTTCGGAGGGCGTTCTGCTTGCCGCGGGAACCGTTCTGACAAACAAATACGCCGAGGGCTACCCCGCCCACCGCTACTACGGCGGCTGCCAATATGTAGACGAGGTAGAGGAAATTGCAAGACAGCGCGCCTGCAAGCTCTTCGGCGCGGACCACGCAAACGTTCAGCCCCACAGCGGAGCCTCGGCTAACCTTGCGGTGTTCTTTGCTCTTTTACAGCCGGGCGACACCGTTCTCTCGATGAGCCTCGCCCACGGCGGACACCTCTCCCACGGCTCGCCGGTTAATATTTCGGGAAAATACTTCAACATTGTTCCCTACGGCGTAGGCAGCGACGGAAGAATAGACTACGACGAGGTAGAGCGCAAGGCCGAAGAATGCAAGCCCAAGCTGATTTTAGCCGGCGCGTCGGCATACCCGAGGGCGATAGATTTTGAAAGATTTTCGCAGATAGCCAAAAAAGTCGGCGCCTATCTTATGGTCGATATGGCCCATATAGCCGGACTTGTCGCGGCGGGGCTCCATCAGAACCCCGTGCCCTACGCGGACGTTGTCACCACCACAACCCACAAGACCTTAAGAGGCCCGAGGGGCGGCATGATACTCTGCAAGGAGGAATACGCAAAAGCGATCGACAAGGCCATATTCCCCGGCATTCAGGGCGGCCCGCTTATGCACATCATAGCCGCGAAGGCTGTTGCCTTAAAAGAGGCTTTACAGCCCGAGTTCAAGGCATATCAGCAGCAGATCGTAAATAACGCGGCAAAGCTTGCCGCCGAGCTTAAGACGCGCGGGTTCAACCTCGTTTCGGGCGGAACCGACAATCACCTCATGCTCATCGACCTGCAAAACTTCAACATTACCGGCAAGCAGTTTGAACACGACCTCGACGAGGTCCACATAACCGCGAACAAGAACGCCGTTCCGAACGACCCGCAAAGCCCGTTCATCACAAGCGGAATAAGAATAGGCACGCCCGCCGTCACCTCCCGCGGATTCAAAGAGCCGGAGATGGAAAAAATAGCCGGCTGGCTTTACGATATCGTCACCGACTTTGAAGCCTCAAAGGACAGGGTCTCGGCCGAGGTTCAGGGGCTTTGCGAAAAGTTCCCGATATACGGCAACTGCTATTGATAAAAACCCCGGAGGGAGCCGCAAAAAAGCTCCCTCCCGAAAATATAAAAACAGGAGCGCTGAATTATGAACATCATGGTCGTTGGCGGCGGAGGCCGCGAACACGCTATCATCAAAAAGCTCAGAGAAAATCCCAACGTCAAAAAAATATTCTGCCTGCCCGGAAACGGAGGCATCAGCAGCGACGCCGAATGCTTTACAATAGCGTCGACCGATATCCCCGCTATAGTTGATTTTGCCAAAACCCACCCTGTCGATTACGCCGTCGTCGCTCAGGACGACCCGCTGATACTCGGCTGCGTCGACGAGCTAAACGCGATAGGCATACCCTGCTTCGGTCCCGATAAAAAGGCCGCAATTCTTGAAGGCTCAAAGGTATTCTCGAAAAACTTCATGAAAAAATACGGGATCCCCACCGCCGATTACGAGGTGTTCGACGACCCCGCGGCGGCTCTCGAATATATAAATACCGCCAAGATACCTACTGTGGTAAAAGCCGACGGCCCAGCGCTCGGAAAGGGCGCGCTGGTGTGCATGACCCGCGAGGAGGCGGTAAACGCCGTTCGCGAGATAATGGAGGACCGCAAGTTCGGCGCAAGCGGCGACAGGATCGTCGTTGAAGAATTTATGACCGGCCCGGAGGTGACGGTTTTGTCGTTCACCGACGGAGAAACGGTCGTGCCGATGGTTTCATCTACCGACCATAAGCGCGCGCTTACCGGCGATCTGGGCCTGAACACCGGCGGAATGGGCACCGTTGCCCCAAGCCCCTACTACACCCCCGACGTCGCCGCGCTTGCGATGAAAAACATAATCCTGCCGACGGTAGAAGCCATGAAAAAAGAGGGCAGGCCCTTTAAAGGCTGCCTCTACTTCGGGCTGATGATCACCACCGAGGGGCCGAAAGTAGTTGAATATAACTGCCGCTTCGGCGACCCCGAGACCCAGGTGGTCCTGCCGCTTTTAAAATCCGATCTTCTGGAAATAATGCTCGCGACCACAAACGGCGGGCTTAAGGATCTGAATATAGAATTCTCCGACGGCGCTGCCTGCTGCGTTATAATGGCCTCAAACGGCTACCCCGGAAGCTATGAAAAGGGCTACGAGATCACTATTCCGGACGACCTAAGAGACAGCGTTTACGTCGCCGGGGCAAAGCTCAGCGACGGCAAGCTTCTAACCTCGGGCGGAAGGGTCCTCGGCGCAGTTGCGGTCGGAAAGGACCTTAAAGAAGCCGTAGCCGAGGCATACAAAAAGGTCGAGCGGATACACTTCGGCAACGCTTATTACAGAACCGATATCGGCAAAAAAGCGCTCATGGCGCTGAAAGAGGTGTAATATGGTCTACAGAATTTTTGTTGAGAAAAAGCCGGAGCTTGCCAACGAGGCAAAGGCTCTGCTCTCGGATATAAAAAACCTGCTTCTGATAGGCGGCGTTACCGGGGTAAGGGTTATAAACCGCTATGACGCCGAAAACATCACCCGCGAACTTTTTGACTACTCGGTCAAGAACGTTTTTTCGGAACCTCAGCTCGATATAGCTTCGGAGGAGCTTAACGCCGACGGCGCAGAGGTTTTTGCGGTAGAATATCTGCCCGGACAGTTCGATCAGCGCGCAGATTCCGCAGCACAGTGCATTCAGATAATCTCTCAGGGCGAACGCCCGCTTATACGCTCGGCAAAGGTATACTGCCTCTACGGAAGTATATCCGAAAAGGATCTTGCGGAGATAAAAAAGTACGTCATCAACCCCGTTGAGGCAAGGGAAGCCTCGCTTGAAAAGCCCGAGACCCTCGTCATCAGGTACGATATCCCCACGCAGGTCAAAACCCTTGAGGGCTTTACAGACCTCGACCGCAAAGGGCTTGAAAAGTTTGTCGCCGATTACGGCCTCGCCATGGACGCGGACGACATCGAGTTCTGCCAGACATACTTTAAATCGGAGCACCGCGACCCGACCCTCACCGAAATAAGAATGATCGACACATATTGGTCCGATCACTGCCGCCACACCACATTTTTAACCGTGATCGACGGCGTAAAGTTTGAGGATAAGCTTCTCCAGAGCGCCTATGAGGATTACCTCAGGGTCAGAAACGAGCTTGGCTCAAAAAAACCGATCTGCCTGATGGACCTCGCAACCATCGCGGTGAAGTATCTCAAAAAACAGGGCAAGCTTCCTAAGCTCGACGAGTCTGAGGAAATCAACGCCTGCACGGTAAAGATAGA